>NZ_JAAIUN010000043.1:0-22229 GCF_013317245.1 Blautia sp. MSK.20.85 | reverse complement strand
TGTCAATGAGAAAGAAAAGGTTCGTAGTAAGTTTGCGTCCAATTAAGTATTTAGAAGAGCTTTTAGAAGCTTAAAAAGTAGAAAAAAATAGAATTTGCAGTTGCTAACCATTCATGCGTTTGTCGTGATCCACCAGCACCATTTGTAAGCCTCATAATTGCTCCGCTGACTTTTCCGAAATTTGTTATCATTCCGCCAATTCCAGTTGATACCTTTCCGGCTCCCAACAGTACCGGACCGGTCGCCGCAGCTATAGCTGCAAACTTCACAATGGTTTTCTGTGTAGCCGGGTCCAGCTCGTTCCAGTGATCTACCAAGGAATCAATCACAGTGATTCCCTTCTCCACATACGGGATCAGCATCGTTCCTACCGGCTGCAGGACATCAACCTGGATCGTCCTCCACAACCCTCCCAGTGCTCCTGTGAGTGTGTCATATCTGGTGTTGACCAATTCCTCCATCGTCTCTTTAGTTTTATCGATGGCACCATTGGTTGTTGAAAGCGTTGTAATAACCTGTGGGCCTAAATCTTCCCACATGGTTCCAAAAAGATTAACCCCGGCCGCACTCTGGGCAACGGGATCGTCCATTCTGGCCAGTCCCTGGATTACCTCGTTAAAGGCCGCTTTCGCATCCTGGCCTCCGGCCGCAAATCTTTTTGCCATCTTATCGGCATTCATGCCGATGGCTTCAAATCCCTGTTTTGTTGTATCTGATCCATCAATCGCACGGATGGAAAATTCTTTTACCGCATCACCGATCTTATCCAGGTTGAATGCTCCATTTTCCGCTCCATTTGCGAAAATCGAAAACATGTCCTCCGCATCCAGGCCAAGCTTTTGGAACTGTACGGAATATTCATCAACGTTATCAAACAATTCTCCTGAAAAATCCAGGCCATTCTGAGCCCCCTGTGCCATAAGGTTGAATGCTTCTCTTGCGGAAACGCCGAAATTCTTGATCAGGCTGTCTGCTGCTCTGGTACTTTCCCCGATATCAACATCAAAGGTATCTGCCAGCGTATAAGCGTACTCCGTACACCTCTGCAGTGCAGAATCATCCAGATAGGACATGTTCTGGTCAACTTTTGCCATTGCATCCGCCACATCTCCTATGGATTCTCCAAAGTTATCTTTGTAGACGTTGTTGATCATGTCCTGGTACTTGCCCAGGTTTTCGGTTGCTGTCCCAGTTGCGGCCGCAAACTGCTTGTAGGCATCCTGTGATTCAGAAGCGAACTTTATTGCAGCTGTTCCAGCCGCTGCCATTGGCACAGAAACCGATTTTGTAAGGCTTTCTCCGGCTCCTTCCAAAAACTGCCCTGCATTTTCAAATACACTTCCAAGATTGCCAATTCTTTTTTCCAGATTTTTTGACTGTCTTGCTACTGTCCGTGATGGATCTGAAAATTCATCGATCAGCTTTACTACCGCTGCTACTGTTTTATTTGCCCCGTTCCCTCGCCTCCTCTTTTATGTCTTCGATCTCCTGCATCAAAAAAGCACGGGTGATCAGCCGTTCACCCGCACCCATGTTGTAATAATCCGAAATTTTCCACTTTTTCAGACGGAAAAGTGCATAAGCAATGCTCGCTTCCCTGTCCGTCCTGATCAGTTTTTTATTTCTTTCTCCTCAGTTTTAAGCCCGGATAAGGCGATAATCTCATCTGCAATGGTTCCTGCTTCTGCCTGAAACAGAATTGCGGCAAGATCTTTTGGAGTCGCAGCATTAAAATGCTCCAGCAAAGCCGGATCTTTTAAATCCGGTTCAACAATTCCATTCACACAGAACATCAGGTTTGTGTCGTAAGCTGCTGAAATATTTCTTTTTCCTTTCTCATCAAACATCATCTGCATGATATCATTGTGCTTCCGACCCGAAACTTCCTGAATCGTGATCTCTGTTTCCTCTCCCAGAAGCTTTGTCAGCCTTGCAGATCGGATCTTCTTTGTTTCCTTTTTCTCTACTGTCTCTTTATCAACTCTGATCAGCTTTTCAATCAAATTCATGTTCTTTTCCTCCTGTCAAATAGCATCCAATACATCAAAATCCGAAAAATTAAACGGAATGGACTCTTCGCCCAGCTTTCCGGCTTCCCAGTCTGCAATTGGGATTTCTGTAAAAATACAATCCTTAAGCCGTACACGTTCGCCGCCAAAGGCTTCCGGGTCATCCAGATTGGAGATGATCGTGCCTCTGATTGCTTTTCCTTCCTTGATCGCCTGTGCTGCTCTTTTCAGCCAGTATGATGTCACTTTATTAAGTTTTACAGTTCCTGATCCGCTGATTCCCGTTACTTTATACCCCTTTTTTAAGGTCCTTGCCTGTGTCACTTCTGCGGTATCAAATTTCATTTTTGCCTGAAGTGCAGTGGTTTCTGCCATATATTCAGCATCAATCCACAGCTCTCCAAACGTTCCATTAATAACCCTGTCCGGTGTATAACATTTCCTCGTTAATCCCTCCTCTTATGCCGTGATATCCAGATAGATGTCTTCCATGACATCTGAAATTGTCACAGTTGCTTTGAAATATACTTTTTCATCGGTATACTGTTTCTGCATTTCCTCATCTGACATGGCTTCTGCATCTTCTTTTTTGATCTTTTCATTTTCGATCACATATTTTCGAATTTTCTCCACGTCAAACTCAATGCTGTAATCTTCGATCAGGCCATTTACAAGGATTTCGTCCATGTAGGTTTTGATCGCAGATAACAGAAGACACTTATTGCTGTATGTATTCTGATATTTTCCGATGTAGTTATCCTCGGCCAGCTCAACAATATCGTTGTTGATCATGTCCATAGTCTCTACAACACGGATTTTTTTCCATGGGCTCTGCTTTCCGGTTAAAGTGGTTAACGATGTCACGCCTCTTCCAACCTTGATTTTTTCTCCGTCATCAAACAAAACAAACTTTCCTGCATCAATGGCTGCTTCAACCGATTTACGGTCCAGATCTTCACAGGCTGTTACATCGTCCAGAACAGCAAAGGTCACGGACTGATCACTTCCTGTTCCTGCGATCAGACCGGCAATCCTGGAACAGAATGTTTCTGCCGTATAGCTTTTTCCATCTGCAGTTACTGTCTTCGTTGCATAATTTACAATTCCCTCTGTATCTGCTTCTGTTTCCGGTAACACAGCTTTCACTCTGTTATGAGCTTCCCTCTGAGCTTTCACCCAGTCTGTGATCTTCTGTGTCTGGGAATCTTTTTTTGCACTTGGGAAACACATCCAGTCTACTTTCTTCCGCTCAAAATATTTGAAGGCTTTACTGTAATCTGTCTCTGCAGTAGCAAGAACATATACCACAACTTTTTGCGGTGCCTTGTCATTTCCACGGAGTGCCAGAGCAATCTGGTTTTTATTATCTGTCCCCAGCTCCTCCGGGATATCTTCACTTGAAAAAATTGTTACCGGATTCCCACTTGGAACCTTTGCATCTTTGAGCACCATTCCAACAGATCCGCGGTCCAGCCTTTTTGCCGAATTCTGCGCCCGTGCCACGAATTTGATGTTCATTGCTGGTAATCCCATCAGTTTCCTACCTCCTGTCTCATTTCCATGTTTTTCATAATTTCACTGTTATCCTCCTTTTTCACCTCATCCCAGAATTCCACTTCAAATGTCACTACAGGGATATTGTTGCTTTCCCCCTCAAACATGCAGTTTATGTTATCGGTGTTCAATTTCCTGCTGCCAACCGCAAGTTTATAGCCAAAAGCGGCTTCCATTTTTTCAAAGAATTCCATTGCCGCAAGTTCATCAGGCCGTTTCTGGATAAGGTCAATTTCAATCTCAACGTTTTTGTGAACCGCATTTTTTGTTCTTTCTGAAAACGTCTGTGTGACATAAACAAAAAAAGAAGGTCTTGTATAACCCTCTATTGTGTCTGGTCCGTATATTTTTGTACCGGGATAGGCTTCCTTTAACGTGAGGTTCACAGCCTGCTTAATATCTTTAAGAGTCAAATCCTGCATCCTCCAGTATTGAATTTAGAAGCTCCTGGCCGATTGCTTCGGAATATTCTGAACGTCGTGCCATATATTTTCCAACAGTCTTTTTAGCGTATACCTTACCAACTTTTCTTCCAGTTCCCGGTTTTCCTTTTCCCCAACGGTTTTTCCGGTTATGAGTAACCAAGTCGTGTCCTTCTTCATAAAGATGATAATGCGGAGCTTTTGATGTAACTGCTACTGTGTAATTTTTTCCCGATCGGATCACTTTTCCCTGTCGAAAGCTGTCCTGCAGTCTATTCCCTGTCGCTGGAATATGATGTCCTTTTGCTTCTTCCTGTACTCTTACTCCAAGATCTTTTGCGATATTTCTTGCTTCTTTTTTCAAAACTTTTTCTGTTGAAGCAGGAAACTGCTTCATAGCCTTTTCCATAGCCTCGGCAAATTCTCCGTCTCCAGTTATATCAAACTTGATACTCATTTCCTTCAAAAACCTCCCTGCACTGTATTTCAAGAAGTTCATGTCTTTCATCAATATCCAACGGCGGACCTTCTATTGTAAAGATCCTGCCGTGATATTTGATCCTCATATCTGCAGTAATATCATTCCGGAACCGCACATATATCCTGTGAGATACTTCTGGTTTAAGCTTTCCCATAAAGTTATATTCCGAAGATTTGTATGGTTTTACGCTCCCCCAGACGGTCTTATAATCCTGCCAGGATGACTTATCCTGTCCCATCTCGTCTTCTTTGGCTTCAAGGCGTTGGAAAGTGAGCCGCCGGTTTAATTTTCCTGTATAGATCATTTCGCCACCTCACAGAAAATTGATACAGTACATTCCCAGAATAGTTTCTGCTGTTTTATTCATAACATTTTTATCAACCTGCAGCTGGCGGTTATCATACATATCCGCAATGAGCATAAGGACGGCAATCGTAATGTCCTCATGCTCGTCCAGCTGCTCCTCAGTCAGCCCCGTATATCCTTTACAAAATTCTACGGCGGCTTTTTTCATAACCAGAATCTCCGTATTGTCTTCTGTCTCCATATCTTCCGGAGATTCCCTGATATGCCGCCATATATCTGCAGCAGTTATTTCACTGATCTTCATATTTCCTCTCCTTTTGCGCCGGCGCAACTTTAAGCGGATGCCATTGTCAATTTTGCGATTTTCTGGGAATCCTCCACTTTTGTATCAATTTCCATCCATGCAACTACGCCTACTGCATGCTGCGTTGCATATTTCTCTCTCAGAACTTCGATATTTGCGTCCTCTGCCACTTTTACCGCTAATCCGGAAAAGTCTCCATAATATACTGCTGTAGCTTTTGCTGCCATCTTTGGCATTGCATCGGAACAATACACATCTTTTCCAAGAAGCGTATATCCCCACCGTGCTGATACATCCCTGTTCAAAAGATAATTGCCATCACTATCTTTTAACTTTCGGATTGCGGTTCTGGTGGCTTTATTCATGATCCATACAGCACCGCTCTGATAAGTATCCGGAATGGACTCCTGTACATCGATCAACTCGTCAGCTTTAACTTTATCTGCTGCCGCTGCTGTAATACCCCGTGTAACTTTCGTAAGTCCTTCAGCTTTTCCGGTTGTTCCGATCAGACACTCATGTTCAATAAATACAGAAATCGCTTTCGCCATATACTGGATAATCTTATTCAGTACATCAAAATTACTGTTATTGATCAGTTTCTTTGAAATCAGCGTCAGTGCTCCTGCAAGGAATCCGCCAAGTGAAATACTTCCAAAATTCCCAGATGTACTGGTAAGTTCTGTAAACTCATCCGCATAAGCCATTTTAATGGAACTGGTTTCTTCGTCATAATATGGGATATTGATTGTTCCACCAATGTTATACCGGTCAGCCATACTGTAGATTGGGCAGATTTCTACTACCTTTTCAATGATTTTATTGACAATAGAAGACGGAATCACTGCACCATTGTCCGCATAAGTAAGGTTCGCAGCTCTTTCGTTTGTAAGTGTTCCTCTCACATAATCCACAAATGCCCGTTCCTCAACGGTCAGATCATCGTTTTCCCCGTCTTCTTTTTTCTTTCCTCCGTGATTTCCCAGATTTCTGGCTCTTTCTTTTGCTTCGATCGTCTTGTCAATGGCATTGATTTCTTTCTCAATTTCATCAAAACGGACCTGCTCTGATTCTTCAAAGGCACGTTCTTCTTCCTGGGCCTTATTTAAAATCCCTTCCATTTCTTCTACAAGGGCAGCTCTTTTTTCCTCCAGGTTCTTTAATTCCTCTGCCCTTACCTGCAAGTATCGTCTGGCAGCTACTCGGAATGCCTTTTTATTTGTAATTCTTCCTCTATGACTTTTCATGATTTTCCCCCTAATCTTCTGATGGTAGCTTCATATTTCGAATAATCCACTTTTTCTTTCTGTTCACTTGAGATTACTTTTGTTTCCAGAGTTCTTACCTCCAGTACTTCATTCCCGTCTGCGCGCATCTCGATGGAAGTGCTTGCATAACAGGGAATTTTCCTGTTATCAATAATGGATACTTCTTTCAGATCCATATCCTCAACAAATCTGCGTTTCAGTCCGGAATCGGTATCTTCCTCTTTTGCAGCCCTTTCTATAAATCCAAAGGACCAGCCTCTCAGTTCTCCTTTTTTTGCTTTTTCGATCACTTCCGCGTCTGTAATTTCTGCAATTGCACGAAGCCCGATATTGTCTTCAAACAGCTGCAGATTTGTTTTGGTACTTCCAAGTTCCCTGCTGTAATCATGATTCAACAGGATCTTTATTTCATCTGCGCGTGAAATGGCTCTCTCAAATGCTCCCGGAACAATCTGCTCAATAAACTGTTCCCCTCTTCTGTCCCGGATCGGTCTGCTGTCTCTGGCAACAGCATTTACATAGCCATCAATCGTAACCGACTGCTCTCTGATCTCTATTCTCCTGAGTCATCGCCCCCTTCTTTTATTTTTGTCAAATCTAATGTTTTACTGGTGTTAAGTACAATCACTTTATTGCTTTCCGGATCATACAATCCGTCCTGGAGCCCCAGTTTGATAAATTTCATACCAAGAGGTGGCATATTTTCTTTTTTTCGGACCTCATCTGTCTGAAGAAATCCTTTTTCAATTCCAACACTGTATGCGTTATACCGCTTGTCAATATCACCTTTGATCAGTTCTGAAATATCAAAATCAAAAAAATACATCTGTTTTTCAGATTCCAGCAGCATTGCCCGGTTTAATGCAGTCCGAAACTCTGCCAGCAGGTTTGAAAGCTCATATTTAATGAAATTTTTTTCATCCTGTTCTCCGGCATTGCCACTTAAAAGCGATGGCGGGATCCCAATTACTTTACAGATCTCATCCCCATTCGTCTTTTTATTTTCATTCAGCTGCATTTCTACAGATGTATTGGACGCTTCCTGAAAATCAAGGCCTTCATTCAGGATCACCACACTCTCTGTATTGTTTGAATAAAGATTTCTCCATGCTTCTTTCAAAGAATTGATTGCCTGCTGCGACAGTCTTCTCGGAGACTTAATAAAGCCCTTCTTATTACCGCCTGTTGCAACAAGGGTTTCCTCAAATTTCATGGAGTTATACGCCACACTAAGAAGCTGCTTGTTTTCTTCAATAAGGCTTTTCCCCTGTGCCCCATCCTCCGTATTTCTCAGAAGGCGTACAAACTGATATGGCCTGTACGTGTTTCCCTGTACTAAAATGTCATAATCTTTAAATATCACATCCGGATTCTGGTTAAAACTTATGTTTTTTTCTGCCACATACCTGAGAGAACGTACTTCGTTCCTGACTTTATCTATGTAAATATAACCGCCTCTCCCAAGAAAATAATCCAGAACAACTGCCCGTTTCATCTGATAAGCATCTAGCGTATCCCCTGTTTCAGAATTCAGTAATATCGTTCGCCTGTCATCCGTCACTTCTGTGATCCTGTCATCTTCCCGTTTATACAGCTTTATTGGAACTGCAGCCACTGTCCCTGCTATCTTATTCAGGCATCCGGCCAGGGACGGAATATTCATTGCCCCTTCCCTTCCAATACTTTCTCCTGATAACCAGGCTCTTAAAATAGCGGCATCTACTTCCGGTTCCAGATCCGGATCCGCACGTTTTTTCCGTTTCCAAATTTCCCTTGCTATCCCTCCTATGCTGTCTGTGCAACAAAATTGTCGCCATTTAATAAATATTGCTGTAAGAGATACATCGCATTAATCAATGCAACTACCTCATCTACCTTACCGGTGGATTTCTTTTTGTTGACATATTTGTTTAAGTTTGTGTCTTCTGTACATCTCGCATTCTGAAAATTGATTTCCAGAAGCCGGTTCTCTTCATATCGGAATGCCTGCTGCAGGATCAGCTCTTTTAACCATTTTGTTGGCTGATGCAGGACGGAACTATGCTGTTTGATTTCCACACACTCCAGCCCTTCTGCTTCCATTTTCTGGACACTTGAAATTGCATTGTAGCGGTCATATCCAACCTGTTCCACAATTACTCCGTATTCTTCTTCCAGCAGATGTATCACATAATTTTCCACTACACTGTAATCAATTACTTCCTCACCACATGCAATACACTCCCCTTTACTGATCATTCTCTGATAATCCACATGTTCTTTCTGGGTTTTTATGTTAATTTTCTCTTTTGGAATAAATCCCATTACCCTAGCGTAAATATATCCGTTATCTTCTGTCACCATCGCCACCGCAGTATTATCATCCGTCTGGGAAAGATCTACTCCAACCCATACCTGACGGCCATTCCACCACTGTGGATCTGGTTGGATCCTGCACAGTTTCACTTTCTGAATATCTATATAACCTTCCACACCAAGTCCCTTATAGAGAATATTGTTATGCTTGCAAAGATAATTTTCTCTTTTATTCTCATAAAGGACTGCTAAGGTACGTTTCTTTTTTATCTCATCAAAAATATATTGATGGGATACTGCAACCGGATTGCTCTGATAAATCGCACGATCATCAGTCTGCCAGGCTTCTCCCTGCTTCAGATCATCATCTGGTTCGTAAAGCAAAGCAAAATATCGCCGATCATCCAGCAGACCGTCCAAAGTCTTTTTCGCAATGTCAATTTCATCGATCATCACGTTATTATCGTTGGGATACTGTGTACTGATGATAATTCCAAGTTTATTAAACAAGGTAATCTGTGAAGATCTCATTGCTTCTACCGGATAATCATCCAATGCTCCTGCTTCATCTGCCAGATACGCATTTGCCAGTTTTCCATCCATTCCGTCCTGGCTGTATGCAAGCGGCGTATATTCATTTTCATTGAGCAGACATATGATCTGGCTCCTCAAGACCTTAAATGCTGGTTCATCCTCATCGTATAATGCTGGCGAAACTTTTATAATTTTTCGGATTGCATTTTTTAGTTCCGATGATAACTGCAAATCTGGCGCAACAGAAAAGAACCGGGAAAAATCCGGTTCTGTAAGCATCAGCAGGATAAATATCACTGCCGAATTGAATGTTTTAAAATTTTTTCGTGCGATTTCAAGAAGAATCGTTACATAAAACCGGCTTCTTTGTTCCGAATTCCGACAATATGTGCACAGCCCGGCTACGATCATAAGCCACGCATAATCCTCCAGGCCATCATAAATACTGCATCTAAGATCCGGGTGGACCATTAATTTTAGTAATTTGCATATTTTTTCATACTCCTGTTCATCTACATAAGCATCCTCATCATTCCCATCCGCAATATGTAACCAGCTTTCTGCCTGTTTTTTAACATATTCCGGGACTTTTCCTTCCTGCTCCGTGGAACACCATACGGCATATTTGTATGCTTTTCCTTCTTTCATCCGCCCAACGCTTCTTTCAGTGGATTGGTTTTCTTTTCCGGTTTCTTTGGAACAGATCTAAGGGATGCCGCGATTGTCATAACATTTTCCTTCTCAATCTCGGCCAGCATCCTTCTTTTTGCCTGGATCTGCCGGTCCATAGATACCAGACTTTTCTGCATGGAAGCTTCAATGCCATAATATTCTTTCCGCGTCAGTTCTCTGTTGATAAGCATATCGTCTTTTTCATTCTGAAACTCACATAACTGTTTATAAAACTGGTCTCTTTTTTCCTCAAATTCCTTCGTTTCTGCATATAAAATGCAGTATCTGTTTATCACAGCTCCATACATATCATCGAATTTATTGATCTTTTCAAGAAGCTTTTTCAGTCGAAGAAATTCTTTATGTGCAATCTCATTGTCTTTTACTTCCTGTCGCTCTTTCAGCGGAATCCCTGTAAGCAGAGCCTTTTCTGCCTGTTCGCGCTGCCGGAGCTCTTTCTTGGTTCGGTGTGATTTTCCTTCCATCCGAATAATATCTGCCGATTTTGATGCTGTTGGCATTGCGCTCCCTCCTTCCGTCAAAAATAAAAATGCTGATGTGGGAATTTATTATAAATCTGTGGGCATATGTGGTCGTAAAAAAGTCAAAATTTTCAGATTTTTTTAGGCGGGGGGGGATTACATTTCATCCTCCTGCTGCCTGGCAATCTCTTTCAGTTCCGCCTGCGATATCTTCCCGACTTCGGCCATCTCATGATGCCTACCACATAATGAAATAAGATTGTCATTGTCCAGCCTTCCGTCCCAGTCTTCTGCTATCGGTACAATGTGATGTACTTCTATTTCCCTATTGTTATATTGCTGTGTGGTTCCGTACAGCTTTCGTATACAGATCTGGCACAGATATCTGTCCCGCTCTCTGATCTCCAGGCTCTTTCTCTTCCATGCCTCGGTACTTCGAAAACTGTTCTGCTTTGTCCGTATCTTCCTGCGTACCGGCTTGCTGCTGCACTGATATTTACTATCATGAATCCGTCCGCAGTATTTGCAACTTCTTAACATACCTTATCCTTTCATAAATAGCGGGAGATGGATTTGAACCATCATTTCAGACTTAGGAGATCTGCAAGTTTCCATTACTTCATCCCGCGTTATTTGATGGACATTCTGGGACTCGAACCCAGGACCGACCGGTTATGAGCCGGTTGCTCTGTCCTGCTGAGCTAAATGTCCGCATATAGAAAGGCACCCCGAAGGGTGCCTATGTATCATTGTCTCTTTTCAAATATTCTTTTCTTTAATTCATCAACTTGCTTATCCGTATATCTTTTCCGTGGTATATGAAGTAAATTTAACAACTGTATCATTTTCTCAACCGAAAGCAAAAAATAAAATATGCTAATTACAAGAGATATAATTTCAATATAAAAGAAAAATTCTCTAATTACTAAAAAATATTCTTTACCAATTATAGCCGAAAAAAAGCCAAGGTTTATTTTCAGTACCCAAAATACTGAAATAAATATTGAAATTGCTCCAAAAATAATAGAATGCCCAATAACAATATTTCTTTTCTTTAGTATATCCGTTCCTTCAAGTTTTTTTATAAGCTGATCATCAGACATCGTTAACAATATTCCTAAATTTGTCAAAGCAAATCCACTAAATATAGAATTAATTGTCAATATATTTGTATGATATTCAGGGATATTATCTTGTGGCATCGGAATAACTATATAATTCATCTTATGAGCAAATATACATAAAATTACAGCCATTAATCCAACACCCAATATCTTTGTCACATAATTTTGTTTATAAAGAAACTTCACATTTATCTTCTCCTATCGATCAGCTATGCCTACAATTAGATCATAATTTTCTTCATACGCCTTATGTAATCCAACACGAAACTGCTCAACTACGTCTTGCAAATTATAATTCACTTTCTTTCCATATTCAGTCCTATATGTCTTAACATCTATTGGATAAGTAAACATTTTTGCATTTAAATCAAAATTTCTACTATTAAATTTTTCTGAGCTTCCTCTAACTACTGTCTTAGAAAAATTCCCCTTTCTTTTAAACAAAACATCCAATATATTTCTTACAGTTTCTTTTTTTCTTGATAACTTTCCATACGGTATTGGCTTCAATGATATTGATGTAGAAAAAACATCATCCTGTATCATTTCCCTGATTACTTCTTCATCTAAGCCAAGAACGCTTTGTAAAAATTCAGCATCTGGTGTAGGTACTTCAAATTCAAGTTTTGATATCTGAGGCGATTCCGAATTATATAATACTCTAATCCCCTCCTCATTAGGTATATTATGAAATTCCAACTTGTATTCCGATGTATATGTTTCAATAGCCTTTCCCAATGCTTTTGTTCCAGGTGCCCCTTTTGCGTTAACAATGGATACAATTCCTTTTTTATAATCATACAAAAAGAACGTAAATACTTCTATTCCCTGCTTTCTTGATTCAGCATCAGTAAAAACTTCATCTGCCTGTAATGTCTGATAATCTCGTTTTAGCATTGCATTATTCAACTTTTTTCTGCATGCTCTTCCAAACAAATAATTCTCATCTTCAAAAAAATCCATTACTTCTTTTGGCTCTACACTATTTGGCTCAATCTCTGGCGAAAGATCTATCGATTTATAATTACTATGAATCGTACTTTTTTTCTTAATTTCATCAAAAATACTTTTGATAATTTTGTAATCTTCTTCTCCGTCATTCGCACTATTTTTTAACACTACTTTAAAAAATTCTACTGTCATTGATGCCATACGCAGATCCCCCATAAAATATAATTTGCTTAAATCATACTCCATCATTTGACATTTTTCAACAAACAATGTTTCTGATTCCTATCTTATGAAGTATATACATTATAGAACATTTGTTCTTTCATGTCCATACTGGAAATATACACAAAAAGAACCCCGTAATTTCTACGAAGTTCTTTCTGTAAATTATATTTAAGGGATTATTGCTGCCAGGGTGTAGGCTGGCTCTGGCAGCTTGTTGCAAGAAGGAGCCTCGTCGTCTCTGCGCCTTTGGCTTCTATTGTATTGTATAACGATATTTCCGATATAAACGATATTTTTACTTGATCTCACATTTTTTCAAATATGTATCCCTGATATAAAGTCTCGGATAATCCGGACTTTGTGAATACCCTGTCTTTTCTGCTATCTTCTCCCAGGTCAATCCCTGCTGATAAAATGCCTTGAACACATATCTTGTCTGGCCATCTTCAATGCTCTGGATCCATCGTTCCACTGCTGCCGCCTGTGCCATTTTATGATCGTATGTGTGCTTTCTCCGGTCATATCGTGCGTAGTCGAATCCGACTACGCTCTGTGGCCGTGCAAAACCTGTTCTGTAATCAAATATCGTACTGTTCCCAAGACCGACCTCCCCCTGTTCCATTTCAGCCAGTTCCATGCTGAGGACCGGTATTTCCCTTTTTAACTTTCTATAATTGTCCAGGAGCTTCCTGGTGATCTTGATCTCGCACATTGGTATCCTCCCCTTTCGATGCTTTTAGCCGGGAACGTGTATGCTCCCGGCTTTCTCTGCATTTCTTTTATTTATCCGCGATCACGGCATCCGCTCCCTGGACTGTAACCCAGCCATTTTTGTAGTGAGCTTCTGCCTCCTTCATCTTAATCAGCTCGTCCGTGATGGATGCACTGAGTTCTTTATTAGCCTCTGCCTGTGCTTTTGCCTTGGTTTTTGTGTTTTCTGCTTCAGCTGCTGCTTTTTCATTTTTGTTCTCCTTTTCTTTGATAGCTTCTTTTACTTTGTTATATGTTTCATCTTCAATCTCGAATTTCTTCTGCTGCCGCCTGATCGACAGGATCACTCTGCTTCCAATCCAGACCAGCACCAGGGCTGCGATTCCGAACGCCATACCGGAACCAAGAAATATTACCCACATTGTTCTCACCTCCTCTGTGGCCATTCTTTTCCCGTTTTCTTATCTCTCAGGCCCATGATTTCCAGTCCATGGAGCCCCGCCACAGCATTTAGAGCACAGCTGACATTATAGATGTATGTCGGCATGTGGCCTACTGCTCGGACTGCTTTGCCAGCTGTCGGATCTGGATAACCTTCGTTGTTCTTATAGCTCATTTCACACCTTCTTTCTTCTAAATATGGCACAAGAATAAATGTACTTATTTTCCATCCTGATCTACCACCTTATACAGGTTCATTCTCTTTCTCACTGTTTTCCCTTATCTCTACCGGATCCAGATAGTTCCGGCCGAATATCTCCATAAATTCTTTGTGGCTGTGCTGCTTTTCAAATTCCCTCTGTGCGGTCCGCTGTAATTCGTGACGGATCCGGGCGTTGTTGTGTACAGCTTCTGAGCCGTAGATGTGATGAGCATGACACAGGTATACTTTCAGACCATATTCTTCGGAATTTTTTCCGGTTTGGTCCTCCAAATACATGATGCTCATCAAGGATCCTGTGTTCATTCCAGTTATCGTGAAGTGTGACACAGAGGTAACATGTCCTGCTGTTCTTATCATGCAGGATGCTGGCCGGATGTCTCATTCTCTTTTTCTTCTCTTTTGTTTTTGGGAATAACATATCTGCTCCTTTTATACTACATATTTTTTGTGTGCCTGTTCCAGTTCATCTTCTGAAAGATCAAGGTATATCTCTTTTGTGTAATCCATAGTCCCCTTTGTGTCCGAATCGGGCGCTTTATTCATCTTTTTTCTCCTTATCTTTCATAATCAAACATAGATATTTGAGAATTCGGAATATAATTCATCCATATTGTTTCTTTTCGTGGAGATCCGCCTTCTGCACAACTCATAAAAGTCCGTTTTTTCCATTTCGAGAGATAATCTTCATACATATCCGATTCATACCCCGATATCATGATTTTCGATTTGCTTTTTAAAATTGTTTTCAAAAGAGCTTCGTGATCGATATCTTCCATTTCGTGCTTATATTGTTTTGAATTTCTTGTTTTTAACACATATGGCGGATCTAAATACATAAAAACATTTTCGCAATTGAAACGTTCTATAAGATCTATGGCAGGTCTGCATTCTATTTGTACTGTTCTTAATCTTTCTGCTACAACTTCTATATTTTCCGGTAAACGATACCATTTTTTCAGAGCATATGCTCGTTCTCTTCCCTGCACGTCATTTTTCCATCCAGTTTTATTTCCGTTTGTTCTATATCCATACCCTTGCCAACAGCGAATCAAAACTCTCCTTGCTTTTTCGCATTTTCCAAAATATTTATCTGTATTTGCATAAGTATAATCGTACTCTTTTCTGCTGTACGGCGTAGTTGTTACTAAACGCGAAAGTTCATCAGGATTTTCCCTGATGCATTGAAATAGATTTATTACATCATCATCAAGATCATTTATTGTTTCGATGTTCGATGGATTTTTATTAAAAAACACTGCTCCACTTCCAAAATAAGGTTCTACGTAACTATGATGTTCCGGTATTAAATTAACAATCGCAGAGGCAATATTCCATTTACTTCCAGGATATTTCAGAACACATTCCACTTTCTTCTCCTTTCCCCTGCCGCATTTCTGACAGGCTCATGCGGCAGGTTATATATGTTAATCGGATTTTCGAAAATACCCTTATTTCTGTAATTCCTTCAAGAATTCAACTAACTCTGATTCTGAATTTGGAAATTTGTTGTATCGTGTATGATATGTCCATTTTGGTACTCCATTCTTGCGCTCTGGCTCCGGGCCTCCAACAAGGTGCATATAATAAGTTTCTGATCTTGGCACCCACCAGCTGTTTCGGTCGACTGGATCCGGTGCATATTCTTCAGCGATCAGACGGGCACCGTTTTCGAAATCGTACTTGTAGTACTTAACACCGATGTTTTTATCTTCGTACCACACTCCCCAGGCCTTGTAGTTTCTCAGCCATTCTTTTCTCTGATCATTATTCTTCATAGTCGGTAATGCGGTGGTTTCACCGGTATGGTCTGCGATTTTGTCAGGCTCAACAAAATCGTGCTGCTTTTCGTCCGGTGTTTCCTCTGCCTGCTGGCAGCGTCCTTCCAACCAGCCGCACCGGCTGTTACAATCATTCGGGCACTGAGCACAACATTTGTATTCCGTATCACAATAGGCTGCTGCACCGCATTTTCCCGAACCGCTCTTTCCAGTGATACATTTTGCCGGCCCCGGCATTTTGTTATCTTTCTTCTCCGGTGCGTCTATAGACACCATCTTGACCGGTTTCCGTTTCTTCCCGAACCTTTTTATCAACTCGTGGGCCAGCTCATTCCAGGTGAAAGCGCATTCCATGTAACTTCCAGGATTGAACATGATCCCGGTTGAATTTGCCTGATAATTAAAATTGCCATTCCTGATCCGGACATCCTGATACCGAGCTTCAAGCAAATAGGTTGCTGCTTTTGTATCACACGTAAGAACACGTTCTTTATCTCCTCTGTTCAGGGCTTCGAAAAAGCGTTCTATCTGCAGTTCCGGTGTGATTGGGATCTCGTTCTGCGGCGGCCGGTTCTGTCCGGTTGCTGTTTCAATCGTCATTTTTCCTGGCATGTATTCTGGATGCTGTTCAATGCTGTCCTGGCCGGGGATCTGATCATCTATCTGTTGCGCCGGCGCAATAACTTCTACTTCCGGAGGTTTCCTGATTGCACGAATTTCCTTTGCACTCATTTCCGGCTCAGCTTCTTCCATCTGTTCATCTGTCAGATACAACATTTCCTGCAGCTGGCTTTTGTTAAAATCCTTGTATTTATCATCCAGGATAGGGCTGTTTCCATCTTTGGAAAACTTGTCATTCATTGCCATCCAGCGACTGGCTGCTGACTTTTTGATTCCATACTGATCTTCCGCAAACTCCCAGATACTGTTATATCCACCATCCCGGAATAATTCCCGGTCCCGGATATATTTCATGTAATATCCGGCAGCAATAAAGCTTCTGGACATGGTTTTGATATTCGCTGAAAGAAGTTTCTTTACATCATTCAGTGGCATGTCCATTTCGTACCATTTACTTTCTACTACATCCATGATTTCTCCTTATTCCTCTACGTCACTTTCATTTGGCATCTGGAAAACAGCTTTCTTCAGGATACCGGCTCGGACAGACAGTAGTTGATCTCTTGTCATATTTTTAAATTCGTTTTCCTGTAAAGCAAGTGTGTATTCTACGACTTTTTCATCTGCATACGCTTCCTGGATCATATCCAGCACTTTAAAAGCTTTTTGGGCACTTGAGTATTCGCCTAATACAACTCTTATCTTTCCTGCACGAAATGTAACCGTTCCGTCCCCTTCAGCGGATACTACACCATTTTCAATATTTACAATGTGCATTTTGTTCTTACTTCTGATTAACATTTTTCTTCTCCTCTACTGCAGCCATCATAGTCTTCTAATGTACCTAAAAGGCTGGTTGCTTTCCTGCAGCGATAACAATCATCTCGTAATTTTGCTCTGTGTCTGCAATCTTTGCATAAGATGATCTTGCGATACTTCTTCATGATCTGATACGTTGAACTCTGATCAAAAGCATTGGTCTTCTCATATTCTTCACGGATCTTATCTGTGTACTGCTGTAATTTACAACGGCAGCAGTGCTGATCCATTTCTTCCTGTGTTACAGCACCTCTGTGGCAGCAGAGTTCATCACAGACATAAACCTTTAAGATTTCAAGAATACCGTCTATTCCTTCTTCTCCTGGCTTCATCTGCTCTCTGCATCCATTCAGGTTTCCCTTCGACTGGTTCACTGTCAAACCATATCCCTCCATTCTCATCTTGGTAATACGTAAATCGGATACCGGATTTAATAATCGTACCAACATATTTCATGTTGGCTGTGTTCTGGCCAGGTCTAAGGCTCCAGGCCTTACCCCATAATTCTTTTACGTCCAGCTTCATCACCTCCAGCGCCCTGCTTCAATAAACGCCTTTCGTAATCAGCAAAGTCATAGTCCCGCTGGTGGAAATTATTAAACCGGTTCTTGGAGGTCTCTTTCTTCTTTTGCTTATTCACCGGGTAAAATCCTTTCCAACCATTCATGATAGATTTTTTGACCATGGCGATCCTTTCCTCCGGATCACTGGATAAGGAAAGGACTTCTTCTGCCAACAGTTGGATCTGCTCATCTGTCAGCTGATCGCCTTTATTCTGTCTTGATTTCAAAAACAGCAGGAAAATATCATTCAAAGAAGGATCTTCAAAGTATGTACCCGGCGGAGCCGTATATATATACTCTTCTTTCTTTTCCTTTCCTTTTATGTCATTTTTCCTGGAATTATCATCTTTTTTCCTGGAATTATCGGGATTATTCTCGGAATTATTTAAAGAAGGGTGCACTTTAATAAAGGTCTCTGTTTCCTCCTCTGGAAGGAGCCAAAACCTTTCTACAGTAATCGGAGTTTTCAGTGCCCTGGCTTTTACCATTGCCTGATATCTCCTCTGTATTCCGGCAGAGGTCAAGATCTTGTCCGACTGAAAAAGTGTGTTATCAAACAGTGACCGTTCCAATAAGAAGTTCAAGACCTGCTTCACCTTGTTGCTTTCCATGTTCAGATCATCTGAAACAATGTACTCAAAATCTCTATCAATCTTTAAATAATATCCTGTCTTGTATATCTCACACAGGAGATACAAGTATAAGGTGATCCCATCTGCTCCATATCGGGCTTTCAGGATCTTTACCTTTCTATCTGAGAAAAAATCCACATCCAGGCGAAAAAAGAGGTTTCCTTCCTGCCTTCGCCTTGCCATATGATTGTTCCTCCAGTTCTTCTATAGAGATTGCGTTGATACTGATATTTCACTTGTTTTTCTTTTTATTTCTCTATATAATAAGAACGTAATATTCGTGTATTACTACGTCCATCGGATCCCGCCGGAGCTGCACTCCCGGGATCCTTTCTTACTACCTTTTCTGATACTCTGTTCCAACTACAAACACAAATGCCACCTGCCAGAACAGTCCTGCCATTAAAAGCATTTCTGCCGGACTTCTCCACTGCCAGAATGGAAAATTTGCTGCCGGAACTGCAATAAAAAGGGATATAATTGCATCTCGTTTCATTTGCTTCCACCTCTTATCTTCTCCAGCTCAGCTCCTATATCTTTTCCGCTGTATTCAGCCAGAAGCTTCTCTGATATGTTATATGTCCAGATCGAGGACATCTTAATTGCAGTCCCGATCGGAAGCTTTTGCTGCTGCATTGCAACCCTTACAAACTGTGGGGATGCATGCAGTATAGCTGCTGCTTCAACAGGTAATATCTTGCCTACTTCCATACTTCATTTTCCTTTCTTTATAAGATTTTCATAACTTTGTCGAACGCTTTTTCTTGCAGTTTCGACAACACTCTCCTATTCTGTATATACAGGGTTCTCAAAATACCTGAGTACATACAGAAAGGAGGGATTCTTGTGTTAGCAAATTCATTTGCTTTTCCTGAGATTGATTTGTCACTCAGTATTTCTGTCATCCTTGCTCTTTGTGCAATCGTTTCTCCAATACTTGTAGCAATAATCAATAATATTCATCACACTAAAATCCGCAAGTTAGAAATCCAACAGGATCAATATCGAAATACCATTCTTCACCAACGTGATGTATTTGAAAATTATCTAAAGCATGCTGGACGTTGTATTTATTTTGCTGATTCTACTGCACTTAAGGATTATGGTGAATTTTATTTCGCTGCACTTTCTTATGCACCTGCTGAACTAAGAGGCGATATGATAACGGCTAATCAGCTTATGCTTCAGGATGAATGGGAAGAAGCTACTCCCATTATTGAATCTATCGCAACCAAGATTCATAGGAACCCACATATAATGTAAGTAAGATACATACGACTACAACCCAAACCAGATATAATATCCATGTTTCGGGTTGTAGTTTTTTCATAATCACAACCCCAATAGCTGCTACCAACCATACAAATATTACAGATAACATCCCTGCACTCATTTATTTCACCTCCTCGTGCTCTAACTGAGATTAGCCTTTTTTCACCGCCACTATCACTATCCATAGGGCAAATAAACATATGGTAGTGATAGTGCCATACAAATGCTGCAGTATTAAAAATAATGTTCCACCAATGACAGTGATAAGCAATTTTTGTATTCAGCTCACCTCCTCCCTTCAAATAAACGGTTACTTGACTTTTCTTAGTTTCTTTCCTATTCTTGTATCACAGGTACTGGCATACCTGTTGAATAAGGAGGTTTCAATGAAAAACAATCAAAAAAATACACTTTTTTTAAGCTCAGCACTTCAAGATTCTTTAAATAGAATTTCGCATATGTATGATGGTTACTTACAAACTATTTTTTCTTCTGACTCTATAACATCTCAAATTGGCCAGCTTCAAGAAGAAATGGTTAAATCCTATAAGCACTTTTTTCAGTTATATACACCGAGTATAATTTCTTCACTTACTAATTCGCTTTCCATAATGTCAGAAGCTATGACAGCGGCTGTCCGAGATAATATAACAACCAATATGTACAACAATTTAAGTGAATCTCTGAAAACTATGATTTCACTTCAAAGTCTTCAGCAACAGCTTATTGATATTGCCCCTGAACCATCTTTTGACCGCCCAGACAATCTCAATAATTTACCTGAAGATGATTTTGTAATTGTTGATGAATCCGCTGTTAAAATATACGAATTTCCCGATTGCATATATATTCCCATTGGAAACAGTAGAATAAAAATGCCTACTTCTATTTTGCTGACTCTTATAAACCTAATTATTTCGACAATCCTCACAATCTCTATTGCTGTTGTTCAGTTCAATTCATCACAAGAAGATCAGATTAAACAAACGCAAATTGAAGAAATCCAAATTGAGCTCCAACGTGCCCAAAATGAAATACTGCAACAACTCCTTCACAACATAGATACTTCTTCTTCCAGTGAAGCCGAAGCGATCAAAGAGTTGCAAAAAACTGTTGAAGAGCAGAATAAACAGTATTCACAGAATCAAGACACATGCTTATCTGTTGAAGAAGATAATGATAATTCCAAATTGACCAAAGACACTGATACCCCAAAATAAGCAGCAATGCAATCATCAATACCTGCGTAAACATTAAACTAATTTTTAACCTGTTTATCTGCTTACGCAGGTTTACAATTTCTTCTTTTGATGTATCCATCACTTCTCACCTCCTCCCTTCAAATGAATGATTACTTGTCGTTTTCAGTTGCAAATAAGTAATCCAATGTCTTATCTGGGAAAGCTTTTCTCTTAATTGCCATCATTTCACTCAGCTTAAATTCTGTAACACCTCTGAGTTTCAATTTTAAAGATTCATAGTTTATAGCCGTAATCTCAGATAACTTCTTAATGGTTAATTTGGCTCTTCCCATTTCGGCATTTAAGTTAAAAAACATTTTCTCCTCCTTTCTGTTACCCTGTAAGGTAACTTTGATTATAGATTATACGTTGTAGGGTAGTTTGTCAACCCATAAAATACATTTTTTTACTTTGCGGGGTATTTTTTTACTTTACAAAGTTATTTTTATATGTATAATAGAATTTAACAGGAGGTATTAGATATGTCATTCACTGATAAGTTAGATGAATTAATGGCTGAAAAGGGAATCAATAAGTCTATCCTTTCAAAAGAAGCCGGTATTCCATATACTACAATCGCCGGTTTTTATACAAAAGGAACTGATAATATAAAACTTTCTACATTAAAAAAACTTTCTGCATATCTTGGCTGTACCATTGACTATCTGGCAGATGATTCTCATGGACAACCTACTACTCTCGCCGCTCACTTCGATAGCGAGGAATATACAGAAGATGAATTGAATGAAATCCGTCAGTTCGCAGAATTTGTAAAAGGTAAAAGAAAATAATATCTGTGCTTTACAGTACTGTGAGTAAAAAATGAAACGGGAATAATTGGCAGATCTGCCAGATATGTTTTGACAATATAATATACTTACCCAGGCAACTGGAAGGATGCGGTACCACTCCGTTTCTGAGTCTTGCAGAAAGGAGTGGGGCTTATGAGTACATATGAAGAATTTATGATTATCCTAAATGTAGGACTTTTAATCGTAGCCATTCTGAATCTGAACAATAAGAAATAGCATCCCCGCTCTGGTAAAGTAGGATGCTATTTCTATAACTCTTATAACGCCAGAAACGGATAGGTTTCAGCTATCGTTCCAGCTGTCTTGTTAAGTATATTATAAGTCACTTAAAAATATTTGTCAATTTCAATATACACGAGCGGCACGACAAACGCATGAATGGTTAGCAACTGCAAATTCTATTTTTTTCTACTTTTTAAGCTTCTAAAAGCTCTTCTAAATACTTAATTGGACGCAAACTTACTACGAACCTTTTCTTTCTCATTGACA
>NZ_JAAIUN010000042.1:0-24599 GCF_013317245.1 Blautia sp. MSK.20.85 | reverse complement strand
TTGTAGGAACAGAGAAGATCGGTTCCGGTCTTGTAACTGTTATGGTTCGTGGAGATGTAGGAGCAGTTAAATCTGCAGTAGAGAGCGGAAGCGCAGCAGCATCCAGACTTGGAGAGCTTGTAGCTACACACGTAATCCCGAGACCTCATACAGATGTTGAGAAAATCCTTCCGGTTCTTAAATAATTTCAACTGATTCTTACTGATACGCACCGGCCGAAGGGCCATTAAGGCTTCTGGCCGGTGCTTTTCAGTTTTCAGTTATGAGACCGAAAGAAAGCAGGTGTACTCTTGGAAACGAATAATATTGAAATGATCACAAAAATGGTGATCGATGCGATCAACAAAAACGAAGACAAGGGCAATGGTTTTGTTGTACCTATCGGAGTTTCCGCAAGACATATTCACCTGACACAGGAGCATGTGGAGGCACTGTTCGGAGAAGGCTATCAGCTTACCAAGAAAAAAGATCTGATGGGCGGACAGTTTGCATCCAATGAAACAGTTACCATCGTAGGACTGAAGCTCCGTGCGATCGAGAATGTAAGAATCCTCGGACCTGTCCGCAGCAAATCTCAGGTTGAGGTTTCCGCAACAGATGCGATCAAGCTGGGAATGAAGGTTCCGGTACGTATGTCCGGTGACCTTGCCGGAAGCGCGCCGATCGCCATTGTCGGACCGAAAGGTGCTATTTATCTGAAAGAGGGATGTATTGTGGCCATGCGTCACATTCATATGGCTCCGAAGGATGCCCAGGCTGCGGGTGTACATGATGGTGATATTGTTTCTGTTAAAGCGGACAATGAGCGCGGAACAATCTTTAATCAGGTTAAGATCCGTGTAGATGACAGCTTTACACTGGAAATGCATATTGATACAGATGAAGCAAATGCAGCAAGAATTGCCACAGGCAATACAGTTACCATAATCAAATAATATTCCTCCTTTGGGGATGCCACTTTCTGGCATC
Source organism: Blautia sp. MSK.20.85 (assembly GCF_013317245.1). Taxonomy (NCBI): domain Bacteria; kingdom Bacillati; phylum Bacillota; class Clostridia; order Lachnospirales; family Lachnospiraceae; genus Blautia; species Blautia sp. MSK.20.85. The sequence continues at coordinate 23,630 of NZ_JAAIUN010000042.1, read as the reverse complement.
CCTAACAGAGGATATGGAGAAAAACGGAGGCTCATATGATCGTAGGCAAAGTAGTTGGAAGCATTGTTTCCACACGAAAAAGTGAAAAACTGATAGGAAATAAATTCATGATTGTAGAGCCGGTGCATCATATGAAAGCCGAGCACAGCCAGATTGTTGCCATCGATATCATCGGTGCGGGAATCGGCGAGTATGTATTGGTGGCACAAGGAAGCGCAGCAAGAATAGGCTGCGGCGTAGAAACAGCACCGGTAGATGCCGCAATCGTCGGAATCGTAGATGACGGTGCAGGATTGGAGTAACGCCATGGATATCAAAGAATTACAGAAAATTATGCAGGAGAATGGTGTTGTCGGAGCAGGTGGTGCAGGTTTCCCTACATACATGAAACTGACAGATAAAGCGGATACCATTCTTATGAACTGTGCAGAGTGCGAACCATTACTGAAACTTCACAGACAGTTGTTGGAAAAGCACGCATATGAGATCATGAAAACATTCGATATGGTTGCGGAGACGGTAGGAGCTTCCCAGGCCATCATCGGAATCAAAAAATCTTATGTACAGACAATCAATGCCTTAAATCAGCATATCGAAGAATTCCCAAGGGTTAAGATCCATCTTCTGGATGAGGTTTATCCGATGGGTGATGAGGTTGTTCTTATTTATGAGGCAACCGGACGCGTGGTACGGCCAGGAGGACTGCCTATTGAGCAGGGAGTAGCCGTATTCAATGTAGAGACACTTTACAATGTATATCGCGCGGTAGAAGAACACAAACCGGTCACAAGCAAATATGTTTCCGTTGTTGCAGAGGTTGAGAACCCTGTTACAGTGAAAGTTCCGTTAGGATGTACACTGGAAGAGGTTGTTGCCCAGGCAGGCGGAACAACTGTGAAAGATCCAGTATATTTCGTAGGCGGCCCGATGATGGGACGTATCGGAAATGGTTCTGATCCGGTTACCAAAACAACGAACGCAATCCTGGTTCTTCCAAAGGACCATGTTATTGTCATGAAGAAGCAGCGGACTTCTTCCATAGATTTAAAGAGAGCAGCATCCATCTGCTGCCACTGCCACACATGTACAGATCTTTGCCCGAGACATAATCTGGGACATCCGATCGATCCGGCAATGTTCATGATGGCAGCATCAAACCAGGATTTCAGAAATGTAAATCCTTATATCAATTCTGCATTCTGCAGCTCCTGTGGTGTCTGCGAGATGTATGCGTGTCCGCAGAGCCTGGCTCCGAGAACACTGCTTGCAGATATGAAAGGCGGACTTCGTAAAGCCGGAATCAGACCACCTCAGGGTGTTCAGCCGAAACCGGTACAGGAGTCAAGAGAATACCGCAAGGTTCCTGAGGAGCGCCTGATGGCACGTCTGGGACTTACCAGATATGACAAGGATGCACCGCTTCAGGAAGAGCTTGTAAATGTATCCAAGGTAAAAGTTCTCTTAAGCCAGCATATTGGTGCACCGGCACAGGCAATCGTAAATGTAGGCGATATGGTAACAGAAGGTCAGATGATCGCACAGCCTGCACAGGGATTAAGTGTCGGAATCCATGCAACGATCAGCGGAAAAGTTACAGAAGTAACAGACCGCCATGTTGTAATTGCAAGAAATTAGAAAGGACGTGCACAAAATGAGTAGAGCAATCGGAATGATTGAGTTTAAAACCACACCAGCTGGTATCACTGCAGCAGATGCCATGGTTAAGACATCTGAAGTAGAGATCGTGGAGGCGCAGACAGTATGTCCGGGAAAATATATTGCAATTATCACCGGAGATTTAAGCGCAGTGAAAGCTGCTGTAGACACAGCAGTAACAACATACGAGGATAAATGCATTGACAGTTTTGTACTGGGCAATCCGCATGAGTCCATTTTCCCGGCAATCTACGGAACCACACAGGTTGAGGAGATCAGTGCGCTGGGAATCCTGGAGACCTACGATGCAGCATCTATCATCGAGGCAGCAGATCAGGCTGCAAAGACAGCAATCGTTGATCTGATCGAGCTTCGTATCGCAAAAGGTATGTGCGGTAAATCCTACATGCTTCTTACAGGTGAGGTTTCTGCAGTAGAGGCTTCCATTGAGAGAGCAAAAGAGCTGGTAGCTGAAAAAGGAATGTACATGGATTCCTCAGTAATCGCTCATCCGGACAAGAGAATGATCGATACGATCCTTTAATATTGTCTTTATATCTGAGGGATATCCTTTTGAAGGATATCCCTGCAATGACATCTGAAAAGGAGGCATCTTATGCTAGCGTTAGAGAGAAGAAATCTGATTCTCGAGAAATTACAGGAAGAGAAAAGGGTTGTTGTAAGTGAACTAAGCCAGCTTTACAATGTCTCAGAAGAAACTATCCGCCGTGATCTGGACAAGCTGGAAAAAGAAGGACTTGCCACAAAGAGTTATGGCGGTGCGGTGATCAATGAAGATGTCGGTATTGATTTACCATTTAATATTCGTAAAAACCAGAATGTACAGGGAAAGCAGAAAATGGCGGAGATTGCTGCTTCCATGGTGAATGACGGAGATCATATTTTTCTGGATGCCAGCACAACGGCAGTTTTTGTGGCCAAGGCACTGAAAGAAAAAGAACGTCTCACCGTTGTCACCAATTCCATGGAGATCCTTCTGGAGCTCTCTGATGTATCCGGATGGAATATTATTTCCACCGGCGGAGTGATGATGGAGGGGTATCTTGCCTTTCTTGGTGCCAGAACCGAAGAAGTGATCCGTTCTTACTATGTGGACAAGGTTATTTTTTCCTGTAAGGCATTAAACGAGGATATGGGGATCATGGAATCCAAAGAAGCCTTTGGAACAACAAAAAAGGCCATGATCAATTCCGGAAAGATGCGTATTCTGGTGGTAGACAGCACGAAATTTGATCAGACTGCTTTTTCCGTGGCAGGACAGCTGCGGGATGTTGAGATGGTTATCACAGACAAAAAACCATCTGAAAAGTGGCTGGATCATTTTAACAGGCATAAGATCGAATGCATCTACCCGAAATAGATTGAACATATATCGTGAAACGATCGTGTTCATGAGCATGCAGTGTATGCGGAATGCGGAGATCCGCTTTACTTTATCCGAACACAGGCAGAAAAAAGAGAACTGTGTTTCGGTATGACGAGAGGGAGCAGTTTCTATGAATACATTTGAAATGAAAACAGCCATCCATTTTGGAGCTGATGCCCTGGGAAGACTGAAAGATATTCCATACAAAAGAGTCCTTGTTGTCACAGATCCGTTTGTTGTAAAAAGCGGAATGATCGATATGATCACAAAACCGCTTCAGGCAGGTGGAAAAGAATTTGATATTTTCTGTGATGTTGTTCCGGATGCTCCGGTTGGAAAAATTGCCGAAGGAGTCAAAAAATTCCTTCAGTATCAGCCGGAAGCGATCGTTGCAGTAGGCGGTGGCTCTGCCATCGACTCCTCCAAGGCAATCCGTGAGTTTGCCCTGAAGATCAACAATTACGGAAAGGTTGGACTGGTTGCCATTCCTACAACAAGTGGTACAGGTTCCGAGGTTACTTCTTTTGCAGTTGTAAATGATACAGAGGCACATGTGAAATATCCGCTGATCTCAGACAGCCTGACAGCTGATGAGGCGATCCTGGATGCTGAACTTGTACGCAGTGTTCCACCTGCGATCACAGCAGATACAGGTATGGATGTTCTGACTCATGCCATTGAGTCTTATGTCAGCATCAATCACAATGAGTTTACTTCTGCACTTGCAGAGAAATCCATTGAGATCTGTGGTGTATATCTTTACCGTGCATATGTTGATGGTAATGATATGCATGCAAGACAGAAAATGCATGTAGCATCCTGTCTGGCAGGACTTTCCTTCAATGCAGCAGGTCTTGGAATTACTCACAGTATGGCTCATCAGCTGGGTGCTATTTTCCATATTCCTCACGGAAGAGCTAATGCGATGTTACTGCCGCATATTGTTGAATATAATGCAAATATCAACAAACGCAGCAGAAGTCAGAAAGAATATCTTCCGGCAGTAAAGAGATATTCCAATATTGCACATCTTCTTGGACTGAGCAATTATAACGAAGTTATGAGTGTCAGATCTCTTGTAAACTGGATTCAGTTTATGCAGAAAGAGATGAATATCCCGCTTACCATCGAAGAGATGAAGACGATCACACCGGATGCTTATTTTGCAGCGGTTGATAAGATGGCGGATATGGCACTTGCGGATGCTTGCACAGCGGCAAATCCGCGGGTACCGAAGAAAGAGGATATTATTAAGATTTATACTAAACTTTGGTCTTTTTGATAAAAGATGAAAACCGCAAAGGGGCCGCAAAGCCGCGGCCCCTCTGCACACCCCTCGGGCTTTTTTTAGAGTGCTTGACTGTGGCGGGCGGAAGGGTATTGACTTGTGCCTGTATGCTGCGATTGTTCCGGGTTGAACGTTGTGCCGATGGGGCGCCGTGGGCGCTTTGGATGTGTGACGTTGTTGGCAGGGGCTGGCGCGTTTGTGAACGCCGCGCTTGGTTTGCCGGGATGGTTGTGGTGTGTTACGTTTGCGTGGAATACGTGGGCGCGTTTGTGGACACTGTGCCTGGTTTGCCGGGATGATCGTGGTGTGTGTTACGTTTGCGTAATGAGTGGTTGTGCCTGGTTTGTCGGGATGATCGTGGTGTGTGTTACGTTTGTGTGAAATGCGTAGTTGCGCCTGGTTTGAACGGGATGATCGTGGTGTGGAATGCGTAGCAGGTCGAGGATTGTAAAATTGGTCTGATATGGGTTGGGTTATTTATCAGGAGTTTCTGGGAGGTTGAGCTGGATGGAGGTTTATACCGGGTATGGTGATAAGGGGATGACGGATCTTTCCCATACGAAGAATGTTTCAAAGTCGGATGATCGGATTTGTCTGATGGGGTCAGTTGAGGAGCTGATGAGTCATATTGGGCTTGTGCGGGTTCTGGTTGATGATGTGGATGTTGTCCGGATGCTGGAGAAGATCTCGGAGACTTTGAAGAAGATCATAGATGGGGTTTCTGATCCTTATAATCGGGAATTTAAGGTCAGCGAAGACAGGACGGAGCTTTTGGAGGAAGAGATTGGCCGGATGAAAGAAATTTTTTCCGGGGAGAAACTTCCAATCCTGCCGGGGGACTCCAGAGTTGCGGCTGAGGTTGATGTGACAAGAGCTGTGGCGCGGAGAGCTGAGAGAGAGCTTGCGCTTGTCAGCGTGAAGTTCGGATCGGATACCGGAGCCAAGAAATATATGAACCGGCTGTCAGATTATTTTTATGTGCTGGCAAGGTATGTGGATGTTGCGAAGATCAAAGAGAAGAAGGCAGAAGCTGCTGAAAGTGTTCAAGGTGCTGTGAGATCAGAAAATGCCGGGACAGAAATAGTTGAAAATACTGCAAATGTTGCGACGAATGCATCAGTGGCGAATGCAGGGGGACAGGATCCACAGCTGGCGCAGAAAAATGATGTACAGGCTTTTAATGTGCAAGATAAGACTGTGACAACAACAGCAGGAGGAAATACAGCGATGGCACAGAATGATAGTATGGCAGCAAATACAGCGATGATCCAGGAAGTGCTGAAGCGTATGGGAATCCAGGGACGTATCACACTGGATTCTGCCAAACGTCTCATCGAGAAGATTGAGCAGGAAGCCCTCAGAAGAAACAAGCCTTCCGTAATTGCGGTATGCACCCCGGACGGAAATCCGGTTGCGGTTCATGTGATGGACGGATCTTTTCTTGTAAGTTTCGATATGGCCGTAAAAAAGGCCTATACATCTGTTGCTGTGAAGATGTCCACCATGGAGCTTTCCAGACTGACACAGCCGGGTCAGACATTTTATGGCCTTGGAAAAATGAGCGATAATATCGTGATATTCGGAGGCGGTGTACCGCTGAAAGTCGGCGATACCATTATCGGCGGTCTTGGTATCAGCGGTGGTACCGGAGAAGAGGATAACAGCCTTGCAGAATATGGACTGCAGGTACTGAAAGAAGTGCTGTGAGATACAGAAAAGAAAAATCTATATACTTATAAATCGTAAAAAATCTGTAAAGACAGAGAGTCTTTGCAGATTTTTTTATGCCAGGTCAGGCGGATATTCGGGTCAAGCGGATATTCGCAATCCGCTTCGCTACTTGCTCTACACCAAATAACGGGTGATATTCTGGTAAATGGGAAGAGGACTGGCCTATTTCCAGCTGAGTTTCAGGCACTTGACGGAAATATCACTTTTTTCCGGAGCCTGGACCATATTCTGGATAAAATAGGTTTTCGTCATGGATTTTCCGGGCTTCAGATTCAGAGTCAGATTTCTGGTCCAGTACATCTGATCGTAGATACCGAAGCCTGTGGTAATTCGGATTTTTGCTGTTGTGATTGTTTTCGCGGAAGTATTGGTAAACTTCAGGGTGTAATAGGTTTTCATGTTATTCGGGCCATATTTGATACCGACAACACTGGTTTTCAGATTTTTGACAGTAGGTTTGGCAGCCAGTTTAGATACAGTAATGGTGATCCTGCGGCTGACGCCGTTTAATTTTGCGGTGACAACGGCAGTTCCTGCTTTTTTTGGGACCAGATAGCTTCCGGAAACTGCCAGAACAGATGGTCTGCTGGATTTTGCGCTTTTGATACTCAGGCTGGTGCCGCCCTTCAGAGTGATAAGGGAACGCATGGTAACTTTGTGACCGACCCACAGAGTGGTTTTGGAAGAACGGAAAGTTGCAGTTGCTTTTTTCGCAGCGGATGCTTTTGCGGCAGAGCTGTAAGATACTGCTTTCGAACAGAGTGCAGGTTTTGTGGTCATGGTTTCAACCTGGGCATGTACATCGCTGGGAATCTGAAACATGACGGCTGCAAAGAGCAGCAGGGAAAGAAGTACTTTCACAGTTTTTATTTTTCTTTTACACATGGCAAAACCTCCTTTTTCATATTCCGGACAGAGCCGGAGTGCCAGACTTTTTCTCTTATATCATTATAACAGGAGGTGCAGGAAAGGTTACTTTGTGATTTTTTTGTATCAATTGGTAATTTATCCGGAAATATGTTAAAATAAAACATTCGGAAAACAGCAGTTATCTGGTGTAAAGTTACACAGTGAATGCGGATACTTTTGTCCGCTTTGTGAAGAAAGGATCATGTCGATCTATGACGAAACAGGAAATTTTAAAGACCCACTTCGGGTATGATACTTTCAGAGAAGGGCAGGAGGCGGTGATCGATGCGCTTCTTGCAGAAAAAGATGTCCTGGCGGTAATGCCTACCGGGGCAGGAAAATCGATCTGTTATCAGGTACCGGCCCTGATGATGAAGGGAATCACCCTGGTGATCTCGCCGCTGATCTCACTTATGAAAGATCAGGTGCGGAGCCTGAACCAGGCAGGAATTTCAGCGGCATACCTAAACAGCTCCCTGACACAGGGACAGTATTTTACAGCTTTGCGTTACGCAAAAGCAGGACGTTACCCTATTATCTATGTGGCACCTGAGCGGCTTACCACCGATGCATTTCTGGATTTTGCTCAGAGTGCGGATATTTCCATGATCGCAGTGGATGAGGCACACTGTGTTTCCCAGTGGGGACAGGACTTCAGACCAAGTTATCTGAAGATCGCGGAGTTTGTGGCACAGCTTCCAAAGCGTCCGGTGATCAGCGCCTTTACAGCTACGGCAACCAAAGAGGTAAGAGAAGATATCGCGAGGCTTCTGGGGCTTCGGGATCCTTTTTGCACCACGACAGGATTCGACAGGGAGAATCTGTACTTTGCGGTAAAAACGCCGAAAGATAAATACAAGGAAGTACACGACTACATACTGGAGCATCCGGATGACAGCGGGATCATCTACTGTCTGACCAGAAAAATGGTGGAGGAGGTCTGCGGAAAACTGATCCGGGACGGTATCACTGCCACCAGATATCATGCAGGGCTCTCTGATGAGGAACGCCGGAACAACCAGGATGATTTTATCTATGACCGCTGTCATGTGATGGTAGCTACCAATGCATTTGGAATGGGAATCGACAAGTCTGATGTTCGGTACGTCATTCATTATAATATGCCAAAGAACATGGAGGGCTATTATCAGGAAGCTGGACGTGCAGGCCGTGACGGAGATCCTGCAGAATGTATTCTTCTCTACAGTGGGAAAGATGTGGTCACCAACCAGTATCTCATTGAGAGAGGGCAGGATAACCAGGAGCTGGATGCGGCAACCTGGCGTCTGGTGCGGGAACGGGATCAGGAGAGGCTGAAGCAGATGACTTTTTACTGTTTTACCCATGACTGCCTGCGTGAGTATATCCTGAAATATTTTGGCGAATACGGAAAAAGTTACTGTGGAAACTGTTTGAACTGCCAGACTGAGTTTGAGGAGCAGGATGTGACCCGGGAAGCCAGGGCCATGGTCCGGTGCGTGGAAAGCAGCGGGCAGAGATACGGTGTGAATGTGATACTGGATACTCTGCGTGGCGCATCCACGGCCAAGATCCGGCAGTACGATATGGATGGAAATCCGGAGTATGGAGCCTGTGCAAAGATCCCGGCGCACCGGCTGCGTCAGATCCTTAATTATCTGGTACTGCGGGAATATCTGCATCTGACCGATGACGGATATACCATTGTGAAACTCACCGCTTCTTCGAAATCGCTTCTGGAGGAGGATCATACCCTCACAATGAAAATGCCGAAAGAGCAGGAAACGAAGAAAAAAGAGAAACGGAGCAGGCTTCCCAAATCTGCGGTTGGTGAACTGTCTGAAGAGGATGAGCCACTTTTCCAGAAACTCCGCACGCTTCGTCTGGAGATCGCCAGAGAGGAAAAAATTCCTCCGTATATGGTCTTTTCCGACAAAACCCTCATCCATATGTGCATTCTGAAACCTGGAAGCGAGGAGGAAATGCTGAATGTGACAGGAGTCGGCAGGCACAAGTACGAAAAATACGGAAAAAGGTTTATCGATGCGGTGCAAAATCTGTAAGAAAGAGACATTTGCCGTCGTAAAATGAAGAGCGAAATGTTCTGAAATTTCTTGCATTTTAAAGAGGCATTTGTTAGAATAAGACAAGCAGGAAACGTCCGGCGGCCGTGGAGCAGCCGGATTGTTTTTTCCTGAGACATTTTTTCTGCTGCACGTTCAGGTGCGGTGTACAGGCATTTCGCAAGCAGAGTTCTATGCAGCCGTGGAATCCCTTCGAGTAGATGGACCGACCGTATGAGATATCCGTTGGTCAGAAGCAAGCAGTGAGGTGGATGATCGTATCCGCTTTTCATGAAGACATAATCTGGTGCTGGTCATGGAGTGAACAGTGATCAGGATCTTACACGATCTGCGTCGGCTTTTTTCATGCAGAAAATCTGCCCTGCCGGCTTTTTCTCATACAGAAGAGGAGCGTGTATTCAGAAAAGACATGAACATAGCCCGTCTGTGAAACGGGAATCCGTTCCGGCATGACAGTTCTTTGCCAGGCCGAAAAAGCTGTGTTTACATACAGACAGCAGATGCAAAGGAGAAATCACAGAAATAATAAAACAGCTTAATTTCTGAAAAAGCAGGATATCCACCATATGTGTGAGATCCTGCTTTTTGTCATAATTTCAGCGTCGCTTATATTTACCGGGGGTGATCCCCTTGTACTTTTTGAATGTGCGGATAAAATAGCTCAGGTCATTGAACCCGTTCCGGTATGCGATCTCTGTGATGGAGTCATCGGTGGTGGCCAGCTGGCAGCAGGCCTGTTCGATCCGCTGGCGGTTGAGATAATCCATAGGGGTCTGGTGGGTCATCTCGGAAAAGAACCGGCAGAAATACTTGGGAGACATGGAGACCGAAGCGGAAAGCTCCTGCAGGGTAATAGGGTTTGCATAGTTCTTTTCGATAAATTCCACCACCTGCTTCAGCTGGACGATACGTTTGTAATCACGTCTGGTTTTCCGCAGACTTTCCAGGTAGTAATGATTACCAAAAACCAATCCGAAAAAGTGGTAAAATTGTCCAAATACAACCAGCTCGTATCCTGGTTTCTTCTGCCAGAAAGAATCAAAAAGAGAGTTTACCGATCTCTGGATGTCCGGATGTTTTTCAGTAAAATGATGATAGATCAGAAGTTCCTGGTGGCTGATCTTCTGCATATATTCAGTACAGACGGAATTAAATTTCAGAAACATGTTCATGTCAAAAACAATGCACTGATAGATACAATCATGAGGAATTCCGGAATGCAGAACTCCGCTGTTGACAAAAATCACATCTCCGGCTTTGGCTGTAAAACTTTTTTCGTCTAAAGTGACGGTAAGTGTGCCCTGGAGTATCCGCATGATTTCACATTCCACATGCCAGTGGTAGGACATGACATAGCGGGGATGCGTACTGTCAATATGGTGAAACTCAAAAGGAAATTCGTAGGTTCCCCGAAGCCTGTCTTCATTTCTTCCAAGATCGTGCAAAATAAAACCCTTCTTTCATAAATTTTATAGATTTTTTAGGAACTTATATAAAAAAGTGAATATTGTACTGCTTTTTGCTATTATAACACAAGTAATTTACAAGATGCAATCGTATAATAAAAACATAGTTCGGACAGGAGTTGTCAGAACCTGAAAAAATGTAAGTTATAATAGTGAATATAAATCTAGGAGGTAATTGTTACTATGGCAAAGAGCAGATTAGTAGGCAGCTATCCGGTTATCGGTATCAGACCAACCATCGACGGACGTAGAGGAGCTCTTGATGTAAGAGGATCTCTGGAAGACCAGACCATGAACATGGCGAAATCCGCAGCAAAACTTTTCGAGGAGAACCTGAAATATTCAAACGGTGAGCCTGTAAAAGTTGTTATCGCTGATACAACTATCGGACGTGTTGGTGAGAGCGCTGCATGTGCTGATAAATTCCGTAAAGAGGGTGTAGATATCACTCTTACTGTTACACCATGCTGGTGCTACGGAGCTGAGACAATGGATATGGATCCACAGACAATCAAGGCTGTATGGGGATTCAACGGAACAGAGAGACCTGGTGCTGTATATCTGGCATCCGTTCTTGCTACACATGCACAGAAGGGCCTTCCGGCATTCGGTATCTACGGACATGACGTTCAGGAAGCTGACGACACATCCATTCCGGAAGACGTTAAAGAGAAACTGTTAAGATTCGGCCGTGCAGCAGTTGCAGCTGCATCCATGAGAGGTAAATCCTACCTGCAGATCGGTTCTGTAACAATGGGTATCGGCGGATCTATCATCGATTCTGATTTCATCGAGTCCTATCTCGGAATGAGAGTTGAGTCTGTTGATGAGGTAGAGATCATCCGTCGTATGACCGAGGGTATCTACGATCACGAAGAGTTTGAGAAAGCTCTCAAATGGGCAAAAGAAACCTGCAAGATCGGCTGGGACAAGAACCCGGAAGAGCTTCAGTTCTCACCAGAGAAGAAAGAAGAGCAGTTCGAGTTTGTTGTTAAGATGGCAGTTATCATCAAAGAGCTGATGAACGGCTGTGATAATCTTGCTCCGGAATTCTCCGAGGAAGCAATCGGACACAATGCTCTTGCAGCTGGATTCCAGGGCCAGAGACAGTGGACAGACTTCTATCCGAACGGTGACTTCGCAGAGGCTATGCTGAACACATCCTTCGACTGGAATGGCGCTCGTGAGCCGTACATCCTTGCTACAGAGAACGATGTTCTCAACGGACTTGGAATGCTGTTCATGAAACTTCTTACAGGACGTGCTCAGATCTTCGCTGATGTTCGTACATACTGGAGCCCGGAGGCAGTTAAGAAAGCTACAGGATATGACCTTGAGGGTGTTGCCAAAGAAGCTGGCGGATTCCTTCATCTGATCAACTCCGGTGCTGCTTGCCTGGATGCTAACGGACAGGCTAAAGAGGCTGACGGAACACCAGTTATGAAACAGTGGTGGGATGTTACAGAGGCAGACCAGAAAGCAATCATGGACAATACAGAGTGGTGTATGGCCGACAACGGATACTTCCGTGGAGGCGGATACTCCAGCCGTTATGAAACACGTGCTCAGATGCCTGCAACTATGATCCGTCTGAACCTTGTAAAAGGACTTGGACCGGTTCTTCAGATCGCAGAGGGATGGACAGTAGCCCTTCCGGAAGAAGTATCTGACAAGCTCTGGAAACGTACAGACTACACATGGCCATGTACATGGTTCGCTCCAAGATGCGATGGCAAAGAGGGACCGTTCAAAACAGCTTACGATGTAATGAACAACTGGGGTGCTAACCACGGTGCGATCTCCTACGGACACATCGGTGCAGACCTTATCACAATGTGCTCCATGCTGAGAATCCCGGTATCCATGCACAACGTTCCTGAGAAAGACATTTATCGTCCGGCAGCTTGGAATGCATTTGGTATGGACAAAGAGGGTGCAGATTTCCGTGCTTGCAAGAACTACGGACCACTCTACAAATAAATCATACGGTTAAGATAACAGATATCATATCCTCCGGCATATATATGCCGGGGGGTTTTTTATGTTATAATGTCCATAGATGCGGGAAACATACTGTTCGGACACAGGGAAAAAGTTATAATAGAAACAGATATAACGAATATGGGAGGTTACTGAAATGAAATATATACAGCTGAATGATACAGATCTGAATGTCAGCCGCATCTGCCTCGGAACAGCAGGATTTGGAGATAAAACAGATCAGGAAAAAAGTTTCGAAATCCTGGATGATTTTGTACGGGCAGGTGGAAATTTTATTGATACAGCCAATGTATACTGCAAGTGGCTGGAAGGACACGGAAACTGCAGTGAGCAGATCATAGGCAGATGGCTGAAAGCGCGGGGAGCCAGGGGGAAAGTGATCGTAGCTACCAAGGGCGCACATTATTCTTTTGAAAATCCGGGCCGTAGCAGAGTGAACCGGGAGGATATCCGTGCAGATCTGGATGAGAGCTTAAGGACTCTGGGAACAGAGGTGATCGATTTTTACTGGCTTCACAGAGATGATCCGGAAAAACCGGTGGAAGAGATCGTGGATATCCTGGAAGAAATGCAGAAAGAAGGCAGAATCCGATATTTCGGATTTTCCAATTACAGAACAGACAGACTGAAAGCGTTGGAACAGTGCCTGAAAGAACGGAAAAAAAGCGGCGTTACGGCAGTATCCAATCAGTGGAGCCTGGCAGGAATCAATCCGGGTGGAAATACCAATCCGGACCCTACACTTGTGGAGTTTTCCCGGGAGGAATACAGGTGGCACTGTGAGACAGGTGCGGCTTCCATTCCGTTTTCATCCACGGCAATGGGATTTTTCTCAAAACTTCAGAAAATGGGAGTTCCATATACGGATGAAGAGGTGGATGCATCCTGGATGCAGGAGAAAGAGTCACAGATTGCAGATCTTTCAGAAAGCATGAAGAAATCCTACTGGAATGAAACGAATCTTCGAACCTATCAGAAATTGTTAAAACTTCAGAAAGAAACAGGGGACAGCCTGCAGTCTTTGTCCCTGGCATATTTTTTCCATCAGCCGTTCCAGACAGTGCCGGTAACCGGTGTCAGCAGTCCGATACAGCTGAAAGATGTTCTTGCTGCCTGCGATATTGATCTTGAACCGGAGTTGTTTGGAGGCTGGGTGACAGCTGGAGGTGGTCTATGAAACTGATCCATTTATCGGATCTTCATCTTGGAAAGCGGGTAAATGAGTTTTCCATGGTGGAAGATCAGAAATATATCTTAAATGAAATCCTGAAGATCATTGATCAGGAATCACCGGATGGGATCCTTCTTGCAGGGGACCTTTATGACAGACCCGTTCCATCTGCGGAGGCAGTGCAGCTTTTTGATAGTTTTCTTACCAGACTTGCGCAGCGAAAGATTCCCGTTTTTGCTATCAGTGGAAATCATGACAGTGCAGAGAGAATCGCTTTTGGATCTCATATTATGAGTGACAGTGGAATATGTATGTCACCGGTATACGATGGAAAAACAGCAAAGTACTGTTTAAAGGACAGTTATGGAGAAGTGTGGATTCATCTTCTGCCATTTATCCGTCCTGCAACGGTCCGACATGCACTGGACGGGGAAGAAGACGTGGAAGATATCCGCACCTATCAGGAGGCGGTGCTGGCAGCGGTTAAGCATATGGAAATTGACAGAAGTCAGAGAAATGTACTGCTTGCCCATCAGTTTGTGGTTGGTGCAATGCAATGTGATTCTGAGGAAATTTCTGTGGGAGGAATCGACCAGATCGAGGCAGAAGTATTTCGGGATTTTGACTATGTAGCACTGGGACATATCCACAGTCCGCAGAATGTGGGAAGTCCGAAGATCCGATACTGCGGGACACCGCTGAAATATTCGTTTTCCGAGGCAGGCCAGCAGAAATCCGTGACGGTTGTGGAACTTGGAGAAAAAGGAAGCCCTGATGTACGTGAGATCCCTCTGACGCCGCTGCGTGATATGCGAAAACTGAAAGGTACTTATATGGAGCTGACTTCACAGTCCAATTATAAGGACACAAATACGGATGATTATGTGCAGATCACATTGACAGATGAGGAAGATATCGTGGACGGAATGCAGAAACTTCGTACCATTTATCCAAACCTTATGCGTCTGGATTATGATAACCGCCGTACACGTGAGAACCAGGAAATTGCCGGCACAGAGAGAACCACACAGAAATCAGAGATGGAATATTTCGAGGAATTTTTTGAGCTGCAGAACAATCAGCCGATGAATGAAGAGCAGCGGAAGTTTTCCGAAGAACTGATACGGAAGCTTCAGGAGGTGTAAAATGAGACCGGAAAAACTGACTATCAGCGCCTTCGGGCCCTATGCAGATAAAACAGAAATTGATTTTTCAAAACTTGGAGAAGGCGGACTTTATCTGATCACCGGGGACACCGGGGCAGGAAAAACCACGATCTTTGATGCGATCACCTTTGCACTGTACGGAAGAGCCAGTGGAGAAGTACGGGAATCTGCCATGTTCCGCAGCAAGTATGCAAAAGATTCCGCAGAAACATTTGTGGAACTTGTTTTTTCCTACCAGGGAAAAACTTATCAGGTGCGTCGGAGTCCGGAATATATGGCTCCGAAAAAAAGAGGCACAGGACTGACTTTACGAAAAGCAGAAGCACAGCTTATTTATCCGGATGAACGTCAGCCAGTGACAAAAGCAAAAGATGTGACTGCGGCGGTGGAGCAGCTTCTGGGACTGAGTTACGACCAGTTCACACAGATAGCGATGATCGCTCAGGGGGATTTTCAGAAATTATTGCTGGCAGGAACGGTACAGCGTGGCGAGATCTTCCGGCAGATTTTTCACACGGGGCTTTACCAGCAGATCCAGATGAGACTCCGGGATGCGGCTATTTCCCGATATAAAGATTACGATGAAATGCGCCGGAGTATCGCACAGTATCTGGATGGAGTGAGGTTTCAGACGGATGCAGGAACAGAAGCGGAGGAATTTTTAAGGCTCAGGAAATCGAAATTTGAAGGAAAGCTGGAACGGAGTCTTGAGCTCCTGAAGCTGTTTATTGACAGAGGAGAACGCCGGGAAAATGAACTTCGGAAACAGGAAGAGGAAGTGGACCGGGAAATCCTGACAATGGAAAAAATGCTGAATCTTTCCGCACAGAAACGAGGCCTGGAACAAAAAAGAAAGCTTGCCCGAGAACAGCTTGAGAAACTTCTTCCGGAACTTAAGAAAGCATCGGAAGAGGCGGAAAAATATAAAGATGCAGATCAGAGATGTGAGAAACTGGGACTTCTGATCCGGGAAAAACAGGAAAAGCTGAAGAAATACCAGGAGCTGGAGCAGCTGCAGAAAGAACGAATAGAGATTGAACGGCAGCTGGAAAACTGTAAGGTACAGCAGAAAAAGATCATCCGGCAGGAAGAACAGCAGCAGAAAGAAATGGAACAGCTGAAAACGGAACGGGAACAGCTGGGAAATTCTGAGCTGGATTTGCAGAAAGCGCTCACAGAAAAAGAAAAACAGACGCGGAGAAAGAAAGAACTGAACGGACTTATCGCTGAGATCCGGAGATTTCAAGGCCTTTATGATAAAACCAAAGAGCAGCAGAAAAAGTATCAGTCTGCTTGCAGAGATGCACAGCAGCAGAGAGAATATTATCAGCAGATATTCCATATTTTTCTGGATGCGCAGGCAGGCCTTCTGGCCCGGGAGCTTAAGGATGAAGTGCCCTGTCCTGTGTGTGGGTCCCTGAGTCATCCAAATCCCAGAATGCTTTCCAGAGAACAGACAGTTGATCAGAAAACACTGGATAACGAGAAACGTAAGCTGGACAAAATGGAAAAGGATTCTGTAGATCAAAGCCTGAAAGCAGGAAGTTTAAAGGAACAGAGCAATGCATCCTGGAGGCAGATCGTAGCCAGTGCAGAAGAGCTTCTGGAAGAGTTTCAGGAATTTCATAAGAAAAATAAAAGCGGGAACGGACAGACAGAGGATTTTATGACTGTGTGGAAACAGCTGACTTCTATGGTAAAAAGGGCACAGGAACAGTGCGAGGATCTTCTGGCGGAAAGTGAAAAAGAAATCCGGAAAGCCCAGGAAAATACAAAAAGAAAGAAAACAGTGGAAAAGTCCCTGGAGCGTCTTGAAAAGGAAAAAGAGGAGCTGCTTGAAAAAAAGAATTTCTTTGACAGAGAGCAGGCCGGCCTGAGGATGAAAGCATCCGAGAATCAGAAACAGCAGCAAAATATGGCAGACGAGATACGTCTTGTTGTGGAAGAACAGTCCGGTAAAACGGACAGTATAACCCAGGACACCTGGGAAGCCGGTAAAGAAAATCTGGAAAAAGAGATCAGGGAAAGACAGCAGGAGTACAGAAGCCTGAAGGAAAACAGCAGAAAGGCGCAAGAAACACTGCAGGGATTTCAGGCAGAAAAAGAAAGGATAGCTTCCTCCATAGAGACTTTTGAAGTGCAGCAAAAAGAGATCGGAGAAATTCCGGAAGCGGAGATCAGAGAACAGCGCGCACAGGCTTCTGAGCGGAAAAAAGATCTCGCAGAAGAAAGAAAAGAGCTCTTTTCCATTCAGAAAGGAAACCAGGATGTTTTTCAGAAAGTGCAGAAGCGCCGGGAGGAAATGACAACAGCGGAAAAGGAATATGCATGGATCAGGAATCTTTCTGATACAGCCAACGGAAAACTGAACGGAAAGGCAAAGATCGAGCTGGAGACTTATATCCAGATGGCATATTTTGACCGGATCCTGCGCAGAGCCAACCTCCGTCTTATGACGATGAGCAGCGGGCAGTATGAGCTGAAACGCCAGGAACAGAGTAAAAACCAGAAAGAAAAAGCAGGTCTTGACCTGAATGTTATCGACCATTATAACGGAACAGAACGAAGTGTAAAGACATTGTCCGGTGGAGAATCTTTCCAGGCTTCTCTGTCCCTTGCACTGGGGCTTTCTGATGAGATCCAGGCATCAGCAGGGGGAATCCGGCTGGACTCCATGTTTGTGGATGAGGGATTCGGTTCTCTGGATGAAGAATCACTGGAACAGGCGCTGAAAGCGTTGGCAGGACTTGCAGACGGAAAACGTCTGGTGGGAATTATTTCCCATGTTTCCGAACTGAAAGAACGCATTGATAATAAGATCATTGTCACAAAACAGTGTAACGGAGAAAATATGGGAAGCAGTATCCGAATACAGTAACTGCAGAAACAAGATAAGAAAGAAGATAAAAAAAGCTCTGACCGGGATAATGTGTATCGTCCCGGTCGGAGCTTTTGACGTATATCTGGTCAGATCGATGATATCCAAAGATCAGTCTTTCTGATATTTTTTCTTCTGTTCAGCCTTGGCTTCGCAGGTAAGCTCAATGCCAAGTTTACGGAAGCTGATCACATCCACATCAGAGAGCATTACGGAAGTATGGGCCTGGCAGCCACGGAGATTCGGGATCTGCTCCAGGGCAAGGCGTGCGGCATCACTGGTTGCGGCACTCATGGACAGGGCGATCAGGATCTCATCAATGTGAAGACGTGGGTTTTTGCTTCCGAGATATTTGGTCTTCAGCTGCTGGATCGGATGGATGGCATCAGGAGAGATCACATGCTGCTCATGGTCAACTCCAGCCAGTTCTTTCAGGGCATTCAGAAGGAGAGCTGCAGATGCACCGAGAAGATCGGAAGTTTTTCCACATACGATTCTGCCGTCCGGAAGTTCCATTGCTGCAGCAGGGCCATTGGTTTCTTTCTCTTTTTCGAGGGCAGCAGGTACAACCTTTCGGTCTGTGATCTCTGCGTGAGCCTGCTGAAGGAGCAGTTCGATCTTGCGTACTTCATTCTCTGTACCGGAACCGGAAACTAGAGCGTCCATGCTCTTGTAATAGCGGCGGATGATCTCCTGACGGGAAGCTTCCTGGCATACTTCATCATCAATGATACAGTTGCCTGCCATGTTAACACCCATATCTGTCGGAGATTTGTACGGGCAGCTGCCCATGATCTTCTCAAACATAGCCTGTACAACAGGGAAAACCTCTACATCACGGTTATAGTTAACAGTAGTCTTGCCGTAAGCTTCCAGATGGAACGGATCGATCATGTTGACATCATTCAGATCTGCAGTAGCAGCTTCATAAGCAAGGTTTACCGGATGTTTCAGCGGGAGGTTCCAGATCGGGAAGGTCTCGAATTTTGCATAGCCGGCTTTTACGCCACGTTTATATTCATGATAGAGCTGAGAAAGGCAGGTTGCCATCTTTCCGCTTCCAGGTCCTGGTGCTGTGATGACAACGAGAGGTCTGGTAGTTTCGATATAATCATTCTTTCCGTAGCCTTCATCACTTACAATAAAGGAGGTGTTGCTTGGATATCCCGGGATCAGGTAAAGCTTGTAAACACGGATTCCCAGCTTCTCCAGACGTTTCTTGAAGAGATCGGCACTTTCCTGGCCGGAGTACTGCGTGATGCATACACTTCCTACATACAGGCCACGGCTTGTAAACTCATCCATAAGACGGAGCACGTCTTCGTCATAGGTAATGCCAAGGTCGCCGCGCACTTTATTCTTGTCAATGTCATTGGCACTGATAACAATAACGATCTCCGCCTGATCAGAAAGCTGCATCAGCATGCGGAGTTTGCTGTCCGGTTCAAAACCCGGAAGAACACGGGATGCATGGTAGTCGTCAAACAGTTTGCCGCCGAATTCAAGATAAAGTTTGTTGCCGAACTGACCGATCCTTTCACGGATATGTTCTGACTGCATTTTCAGATATTTGTCATTATCAAAACCTATTTTCATTTGTCTGATTTCCTCTCCTCTTTAATTTTCCAAATCACTGGGAACAGTATACTACAATTTAATGTTCACTGGCAATATCCCATGAGGTGTTTTTTACAGGTATTTTTACAATCTCACGGTTGATTTATACGGTTTTTCTCTTTATAATAAAGAAATGACAAGAGGAGGAAAAAAATGAATAATCAACTGAATAATGATCAGGACGGGAAGCGACCTGATAACAAAGATCCCAGGCAGGGGTCAGGTAAGAATCATCAGTCGATTCTGGCTTTTCTGATATGCCTCCTGGTCACACTGGTGTGTTTTGCGTTGTTTACCAACATGCTGAAGGATAACAGCAGTGAGATCTCCTATGATAAATTTATCGATATGGTGGATAAGGACCAGGTTAAGGAAGTAACGATCCAGTCCAATACATTGACGATCGTACCCAAGAAGCAGAATTCCAAGTACGAGGATATGAGCTATTACACGACGAAGACTGAGGACAGCACAGCGCTGACTAAGCGGCTGGAAGGCAGGGGAATCAAGTTTGAGACAGATCCGCCGGATGCGTTTGGCGAGTTCATTGCGATGATCTTAAGCGTGGTTCTTCCGACACTGCTTCTTTTTGGTCTTCTGATGTTCTCCATGCGGCGCATGAATAAAGGCGGCGGGATCATGGGTATGGGCGTTGGCAAGAGTAAAGCCAAGGCTTATGTGCAGAAAGAGACGGGAGTTACCTTTAAGGATGTGGCCGGTCAGGATGAAGCCAAGGAATCTCTGCAGGAAGTTGTGGATTTCCTTCATAACCCCGGAAAATACACAGCCATCGGAGCCAAACTGCCGAAAGGTGCCCTTCTTGTAGGCCCTCCAGGAACCGGTAAGACACTGCTTGCAAAGGCAGTTGCCGGTGAGGCACAGGTGCCGTTCTTCTCCCTTTCCGGATCGGAGTTTGTGGAGATGTTTGTAGGTGTGGGGGCATCCCGTGTCCGTGACCTTTTTGAGGAAGCCAAGAAGAATGCACCGTGTATCGTATTTATTGATGAGATCGATGCCATCGGTAAGAGCCGTGATTCCCGCTATGGCGGCGGAAATGACGAGCGTGAGCAGACACTGAACCAGCTCCTTGCGGAGATGGACGGTTTTGACACTTCCAAGGGTCTTCTGATCCTTGCTGCTACCAACAGACCGGAAGTTCTTGATCCGGCGCTTCTCCGCCCGGGACGTTTTGACAGACGTGTGATCGTTGACAGGCCGGATCTTAAGGGGCGTGTGGATATCCTGAAGGTACATGCCAAGAATGTGCTTCTGGATGAGACAGTTGACTTTGAGGCAATTGCCCTTGCAACTTCCGGTGCGGTAGGTTCGGATCTTGCCAATATGATCAATGAAGCTGCGATCCTTGCGGTCAAGAAGGGACGTAAGGCAGTCTGCCAGAAAGATCTGGAGGAGTCCGTAGAGGTAGTTCTTGTTGGTAAAGAGAAGAAAGACCGTATCTTAAGCAAGCAGGAACGCAGGATCGTATCTTATCACGAGGTCGGCCATGCGCTGGTAAATGCTCTTCAGAAAGATGCGGAGCCTGTACAGAAGATCACCATTGTACCCCGCACCATGGGAGCACTTGGTTACGTTATGCAGGTACCTGAGGAAGAAAAATATCTCAATACCAAGAAAGAGCTGGAAGCTATGCTGGTAGGCTATCTTGGCGGACGTGCCGCAGAGGAGATCGTATTTGATACAGTTACCACGGGTGCTGCCAATGATATTGAGCAGGCTACCAAGGTGGCCAGAGCCATGATCACACAGTACGGTATGTCTGAGAAATTCGGACTGATGGGACTGGCAACACAGGAAGATCAGTACTTAAGCGGAAGAGCAGTCTTAAACTGTGGCGATGATACCGCAACAGAGATCGACCATGAAGTTATGAAACTTCTCCATCATTCTTATGAGGAGGCCAAGAGGATTCTTGGAAGCCACAGAAAAGAGATGGATAAGATCGCGGAATATCTCATTCGTAAGGAAACCATCACCGGCAAGGAATTTATGAAGATCCTCCGTGCGGTGCAGCAGGGAATGGACATCCCGGAGAATCTGGATGATCTGGTCCTTTCCGAAGATGAAAAAGAAGTGTCCAATAAACAGGACACTGTGAAAAATGCGGAAGATGTCACAACAGTGGAAACAGAAGCAGCCAAGCTCAGACCTGAGATGTCAGGGCAGAACCTGATAGAGGTTCCACAGACACCGGAGAAAACAGAAGAAACTGTTCAGGCGACAGATACCGATCATACAGAAACAGAAGAAAAGCCGGGATCACAGGCATAAAACAGATCATCGGAAAACCGGGAGAAATCCCGGTTTTCTTATTACCGTAATGGTAAAACAGGAGAATAATTATGTTCATAATCGAGGAAGAATTAAAAAAACTTCCGGCAAAACCGGGAGTTTACATCATGCATGGTGAGAAAGATGAGATCATCTATGTGGGAAAAGCCATCAGCCTGAAAAACCGTGTGCGCCAGTATTTCCAGAGCAGCCGTAACAAAGGGGCGAAGATTGAAAGAATGGTTATGCACATAACCAGGTTTGAGTACATTATTACGGACTCTGAGCTGGAAGCTCTTGTGCTGGAGTGTAATCTGATCAAAGAGCACCGTCCCAAATATAATACTATGCTCAAGGATGATAAGAGTTATCCATTTATCAAGGTGACTGTCAATGAACCATACCCGAGAGTACTTTTTGCCAGAAGAATGAAAAAAGATAAGGCCAGATATTTTGGACCTTATACCAGCGGCGGGGCGGTAAAAGATGTGATCGAGCTGGTGCGGAAACTGTATCAGGTACGTTCCTGCAATCGTAATCTTCCAAGAGATACGGGAAAGGACCGCCCCTGCCTGTACTATCATATGAAGCAGTGCAAGGCACCCTGTCAGGGCTATATCAGTCAGGAAGAATACAGGAAAAACATCAATAAAGTGATCAAATTTCTGAACGGAGATTTTCAGGATACGATCAGTGAACTGATGGAAAAAATGCAGAAAGCTTCAGAGGAAATGCGCTATGAGGATGCCATGGAATACCGTGACCTGATCCGCAGTATCGAAAAGATCGGGGAACGCCAGAAGATCACGGGCTACGGACAGGAGGACCGTGACATCATTGCAGTGGCCATGGATGAGAGCGAAGACCTCCGTGACCAGGATGCCGTTGTGCAGGTGTTTTTTATCCGGGATGGCAAGCTGATCGGCAGGGATCATTTTTATCTCCGGGTGGCAAAAGGTGATACAAAATCTCAGGTTCTTTCCAGTTTCCTGAAACAGTTTTACGCAGGTACTCCGTTTATCCCCTCTGAGATCATGCTTCAGAGTGAGATCGAGGATGCGGAAATTATCGAAGAGTGGCTGACAACAAGGCGGAAGCAGAAAGTGCATATCCGTGTTCCAAAGAAAGGTACCAAGGAAAAACTGGTGGAGCTTGCGCTGGAAAATGCCCGTATGGTTCTCTCAAAGGACAGAGAGAGGATTAAAAGAGAAGAAGGCCGTACGATCGGTGCTGTTCACGAAGTGGAGGAATGGCTGGGCCTGAAAAATGTGGTGCGGATGGAAGCTTACGATATTTCCAACATCAGTGGTTTTGAGTCAGTAGGTTCCATGGTCGTTTACGAAAAAGGCCGTCCGAAGCGCAGTGATTACCGCAAGTTCAAGATCAAATGGGTGCAGGGACCGAACGATTATGCCAGTATGGAAGAGGTATTAACCCGAAGATTTACCCATGAGAGTAACGGAGAATTTGACAGTTTTGCAAGACTGCCGGATCTGATATTGATGGATGGTGGAAGAGGTCAGGTGAATATTGCATTGAAAGTGCTGAATGATCTGGGAATCCGTATTCCGGTCTGCGGTATGGTGAAGGATGATCATCACAGGACCAGAGGTCTGTATTTTAATAATGTGGAAATTCCCATTGATACATCCAGTGAAGGTTTCCGTCTGATCACCAGGATACAGGATGAAGCACACCGCTTTGCCATTGAGTACCATCGTTCTCTCAGAAGTAAGGAACAGGTCCATTCCATTCTGGATGATATTCCCGGAATCGGTGACACCAGGAGGAAAGCACTTCTCCGTAAATTCAAATCTGTGGAAAACATCCGTGATGCTTCGGAAGAAGAACTTGCACAGACAGAGAGCATGAACGCGGGAAGCGCCCGTCAGGTCTATGAATTTTTTCATAAATCCTCACGACAAACGCATGAGTAAATAAATTGTGAACACACCCCTTTTCTAGTAAAATAAAAGAAAAAGGGGTGTTATTTATGCAGGAATTATTA
>NZ_JAAIUN010000041.1:0-27629 GCF_013317245.1 Blautia sp. MSK.20.85 | reverse complement strand
TACTCACTACAAGATTACTGGAGATCATATTTTGTCCGAGATTATTATGTAGAAATGGATTTTGATGATAATATAGTAAGAACAGAAGTATTTTATTTGCCAGAACGTCAATAACAAATATGGGAAAGAGATGGTACTACATGGGAATAATTAAATATTTTAGAAAAAAGTACTGGGAAGCAGCCATTTTCAGAGGTGGGCGACGTATACCATTTACCTGTGATGGATTAACAGCTGTTCCTGATAGCGCCTATGCATTGTTTACTGAAAAAGAGTTAGAAAAAATTTACGAAGAAAGAGATATTTTTCATGAGCGGCTAATGCATATGATTGATTCTTTTTAATCACATGTACATCAGAGTTTTATATATTACTTATGATATTGTGCCGGCTTTGTCGCTTTGTATCAGCCGAATGAATACAAGAAAAGGAGCTGTCGGGAAATAGACAGCTCCTTCAAAGAAAATCTGCAGGATACCTTTCTTCTTTCCTTCTGTAAGTTCATTCCACCCACACTTTTCTCTGGATCTTTTCACCTGTTCACTTGTAAGCCCAGATTTCTTGCCATTCACCCTTTCAAGAACCTCTTCTACCGTCTGCTGATAAATTTCCTTCATCACTTCCGCCTCATCGTTTCTAAGTATTTACTACCTGAATTTCTTATGCAATGAAAGACCTCTTTGAAAAAAATATAAAAAAAAGACCTTCATTGCATAATAAAAAATGCAATAAAAGTCTCACCATTTCCTTATGATACCGGATGCTTCCACCGTACTGACAACATCACAAACGCAATTTGTTAAGCGCAGGTTACTCCCCTTTATTGGATCAAATCATATACCCAAAGTAACATGATTGTCAAGATACTTTATCATTACTTTTTCATTTTATGTTATACTTTTTACATCGTTAACACTATTAAAATAAATTCTCCGGAGGTGAATCAAATGGATTATACGAATAATTCCTGTTGTTGTGGTGAAGCGGAACATTTTTCCGGATGTTTGATTTGTGGTGCTCCTATTACGTATCGTGCTGAAAGCTCTATTCAGACGTGTAGTATCTGCCATAAAGAGCAATTAACCAATGCGGTCTGTGAAAATAGTCACTTTATCTGTGATGCCTGTCACAGCTATGGCACATATGCTCCGGTAATCGCAGCGCTCAGAGACAGTACCGAAAAAGATGCTTTGCTTCTTCTGGAAAAAATTATGGATCTTCCATCTGTACATATGCATGGACCGGAGCATCATGCAATTGTTCCATGTGTTCTTCTGACAGCGTTTCGCAATAATGGAGAACATATGGATTACGATGCTGCACTATCTGAAATCTGTAAAAGAGCGAAGCAGGTTCCGGGCGGTACCTGTGGTTACTGGGGTGTCTGTGGAGCTGCTGCCGGAGCCGGTATTTTCATGTCCGTTATGACTGGATCCAGTCCACTTCACAAAGATGCATGGCCGTTTCCTCAAAAACTTGTTTCCATTATTTTATCCAGACTGGCAGATGTTGGTGGACCTCGCTGCTGCAAACGTACCAGCAGAATTGCCATTGAAGAAGCCGTTCATTTTTACAGTCAGTTTTGTTCTGTAAACATTCCGTTGTCTTCTATAACGTGTAAATACTGCGAAGATAATCGCGAATGTATCCAGGAAGATTGTCCATACTATCCTGAATAACAGGCAAGGCAGTGATTCCATGATACCACGAAATCACTGCCTTGTAACTCGTTTGCCAGGATACAGCGCCCCATCTTCCCACTTTGCTTTTTTGCAGTTCCATGAACGAATATCCTTCTCTTCCAAAACACTCCTGATTTGTTCTTCTCCATTGTCCGATGTAAAAAGCGCTGTAATTTCCTTTTTTCCATCTACAATTTTCACACAATAATCTACCAGTTCCGGAATCTCAAACAGTAATTCATCCATCTCTCTGATACTTCCCAATGGATCCATCCGCTTTACAAAGTCCAGGCGTTTTATTTCACTTCCACAGAGGCATCTTCCTGGAATGATCCTTGACCAGTCACCGGTTCGATATCGAATCAACGGCTGTGCTTCCATTCCAATGGTTGTAATCACCAGTTCTCCCCATTTACCGTCCGGCAGCACATTTCCGTTCTCATCTATAATCTCTGTAATACAATGGTTTTCCCGCATATGCATGCCCTCATGCGCCGTGCAGCAAATGGCACCTCCAAGCCCCATCTCTCTGGAACCATAGTGCGGCCAAAGTCGTGTTTGCAGAATTTCTTCGATTGCTTTCATGACAGTTTTCGGACAGGCATCTCCGGATACCAGTGCTCTTTTTATACTGCCTTTTCCGCACATTCGAAGCATGGACAGCAATGCCGTCGGCATTCCCACATACGTATCCGGCTGCTCCTCTTCCAGAATCCTGTTCAGTTCGCCATAAGTTCTTCCTGTCCCGGTTGAAAGAGGTTTTGCTCCCAGACGTCTGATTGCCTCCGCGATCAGTTCTCCTAATCCAAAAGGACCTGAAAATGGCATAGCCACCATCGTTATACTTCCAGGATAAATAAATTCACCCAGCCCTGCCATAAAAAGTTCTATGGTGTGTTCACAGTCTCCCTCTGTATAGAATACACGTTTACCGGCACCGGTCGTTCCGCTTGTCTGTTCTGATATCACTTTCTGGACTTCCCCCTGGGAGCACAGCAGCATCCTGCCTCCATCTCGTGCCAGATCTGTTTCTGTTGTAAAAGGAAGGCTTCTCAAATCTATCAGGTTTTCCAGTCTTTCCGGCAAATCTCGGTAAAAACCCTCTCGTTCTTTTTCTCTCTTCAGTACAATATTTAATTTCTCCAGCTGTATTCTGTGTATTTCATCTCTTGTAATCTCTGTAATGCCTTCCTGCTTACAGATCATTGCATCTATATTCGATCGTTTCACTTTCTGTATAAATATATTCCTTTCGAATTCGTCAGATTATATGCACAAAATGGCACCATTCCATAATCAGAATCCACCTCGCAGATATAACATCTTTTCAGACGTTCAAGATCCAGATTCCATGCATCCTGAAAAATCATCCCTGATACTGCAAAAGTTTCATTATGAACCCGGATCAGGAATTCATCCAGCGCATCTGTCTGTGTCATTTCATCATCATCAAATTTTTTTGTGCTATAGCTCCACTGATTTTCCACATACTGTCTGGAATCATCGCTGGTAGTACAACAACATCCTCTGCCTGATTTCTTTTCCAGAAGTTTCAGTTCCCTCTCACCTTTTTTCAGATAACCTGCATGAAAAGAACAGTATGGATTCTCTGCTCCACCACCGGCGAAATCCTCGCTTTTCATAAGCCCGTCAGTCTGTTCCTCGATCAGCTTCAACATCTTTGGTATGGTAATCGGAGCTTGTGGACGCTGCTGAGAACATCTGCCAAAATAGCTGATCGGCTGGAAATGTACTCCTCTTACAAATGGCATATGATCCATCGCAAACTTCAGGATATCTCCAACCTGCATGTCATTTACTCCTGGCGCAATGACAGGTACCAGGGCAATTCCCAGTTCCACTTCCGAACAGTTTAACACAGCCTTTTCTTTCAGTTCTATCATAGAGCGTCCGCGCAATGTCTGATACACGTCATCTGTGACACCGTCAAACTGAAGAAATACCGTATTCAGTCCTGCTTTTTTCAGTTTTCTGGCATATCCTGCTTCCTGCGCAAGACGGATTCCATTGGTATTCAATTGAAAAAATGTAAACCCTTTTTCTCTACCCATATGTATGATCTCCGGAAGATCCTCCCGCATAGTTGGTTCTCCTCCTGAGAGCTGAATATTGAATGGTCCTCCATGATCCATCAGAAAATCATATTGCTTTTCTATTTCATCCATTGAAAGATCACCGTTTTCCAGACATTCTCCTGCCGAAGCAAAGCAGACCGGGCAGTGCATATTGCAGCGCTTTGTCACTTCCAGTATCATACAACAGCCTTTTCGTTCGTGCTCCTCACAGAGTCCACAATTACCCGGGCAGGATTTCTCTTTGATTTTGGGATTTACCGGAGTCTCCGCAGACAGGTTTTCTCTTCCCCAGGAAAGATACTCTGCTGCCGTTCCTTCCCAGATCAGTGTCTGAAACTTTCCGTGGATATCACATTCTTTCACCAGATAAATGCCATCTTCACCGATACATTTTTTAGCCGTAAGTACTTTCATACATATCGGGCATACACTTTTTGTTTTACCCAGCGTAATCATAGTTCCAATATTCCCCGTTCTGTCAGTATTTCTATCACTTTCGTATAAGTATCTGCAATCAGCGCAGGACATTGCTCCATGATCACTCCCCAATCCAGATTGGAAGTGATATCCTTACAATAAAAAGCACCAAATTCTTCTTCGGTCTTCTTATGGAACCACTGATATAATTCCTGCACAGCCGGTTTCATCTGTATATCTTCTTTCTCCTGCGGAGCCAGATTGCCAAGGAACAAACCTATCGCACAGGCCCCTCCTGTCAGGCAGCCACAGGTATCTCCACAGTAACCGATGCCACCGCCAAGACCTCCCAGAGCCTTTACAAGCTGTGGATTTTCCTCACCTATGGCTTCCAGTGTCATAATCATAACCATTTGTGAGCAATGATAACCCATACTGCTAAGTTCTATGATTCTTTCATAAAGATCCATGTGCTACTCCTTTCTGCCAACCAACATGGTATAGCGCAGCTTCTTTCCTTTATATTCTTTCTGCAGAAGCTTATACTCTTCGCTGCAGAACGAATCATTCCAGATTGCTTCCAGATAATATTCCCGCCAAAGTAACGTCTGATTCTCCTGCCGGAGAATGGTAAATCCTGTCTGTTCTGCCATTTCCGAAAGATTTCCGGTATCCAGATCTGACAGTAAAAGAAAACCTCCCTTTTTCAAAACGCGCCAGCATTCAGATAGTGCATTTTTCTGATCTCTGCTGACGAAAAATGCACACTGGCTGATGCAAAGATCTATACTGTCTGATGGATACTGCAAATGCAGAAAATTGCCTGTTTCCACATCACTGCTCCGTGGGAAAAGATCCACGCCATGTGCATCCAGCCCAAATGATTTCAGGATTCGTACCGTGTCCCCTTCTCCAGCTCCAAGATCCAATGCTTTCATTTCTTTTTTCCATTCTATGTTCTCCAGAAGATGAAGCGTCTGCGCTTCCCCTCCCGGATGCCTGTTCATCTATTTATCCTCCAGTGCACGCTCCACCGCGAGCACTTTTCCAAGTGCAAGTTCTTCCGGAACATACACAAACCCACACTTTGGGCAGACAGGCATTTCCACAGGAAACCCATTTTCCAGATACATAAATTTTGCTTTTCCTTTTACAAGAGGAACCTTACATTTCATGCAGGTCAGCTTTCCTTCCGGATCAATCGTATAATATGCTCTTTCTACTGCCATTACTGTCCCACCCTTTTCATAATATTCATTCGATGACTGTATGCTCTGTGTACCAGATATCCGCCTTCTGTTTCCACAAACCGCACCCAGAATGTGACATTTCCCAGTCTGCTTCTTGTCACCAGTTCTTTTGTTTCTTCATCCAGGATTGCTTCCTGATTTTCTCTGTAATCTGATAACACACGTTCCACATCACTTTTCAGTATCATGCGCTCATCCATCATATGGATTGCCTCCTCTGTATAGGCAACAGTATAGTCTTTTTTCTCCATGATCGATTCCTCATTCCAGATGTTTTTTAAAAGTGTTTGTTTCAATATGAGCCTGTTGTAGCGTTTCTCACTGATATCAGGCATATTGCTGGCATTTGCCCCATACAGAAGTTCAAGTATATGTCGGGATTCTCTTCCCTCTCTGGCAAATCGGTCTCTGCATGCCATGCAGTATGTAATATATGGTGCATCGGAACGTTCCAGACACTTTTCTGTCATTTTCGCTGCCATATCTTTATTGGCATATGCCGTCAGACCTCCATATCCACAACATGGAGACAAATCTCTGGAATATTCTGTATCTTCAACGGTACATCCCATATCCGACAAAAGTTGTCGTATCATATCTTGTGTCTGTGCATCCCCTCTGGCACCACAGGCATCATGTATGGCAACCGGTATCTCCAGTCCTTTTGCCTGCTGTGGAAGTCCGATTTCTTTCAAAATTTCCCAGATTCCTATAACATGCGCTCCAATACTTTCTTTTAGCTGCTTCATACAGGTTGGACAACCTGCTATGATGATCGGATCACCAAGTTTGGCTAGTTCCTGTTTCAGCTGCTCATTTACTTTTTCTGTCATTTCATAGCGGCCTGCCCATTCGCTGATTGCACCACAGCATCCTAGCATCAGAGCAACACCTCCATCTACCCGATTACTTAAATCTTCGTATGCCTGCATAACCACATCCGGCGCTATCGCACCTGCCTGACAGCCTGGGAAAAATACATATCTGCAAGTTTCATATCCCGGCTGGAGTCTGCTCAAAAAAGCCTCTGAATTTGAAAATAACATGTCCATCAGTGCAAATTCATGTGGCGCCAGCGGCATCTTATCTGTGGATACCATATTTTCTCTTGCTGACTTACACACCTGACTCATATCAAATCCATTCGGACAGATCACCGTACACTGTCCACAGAGGGCACAGGCATTCATCGGTTTGTTCATCGGATGATCTCCCATGATAATCTGCGTATTATTATAGATCTCACGGGCTAATAAACCCGGATGTTTTTGATATTCACTTAAATACACACAGCCTTTCATGCATTCGTCACAATGACACTGAATACATCGTTTTGCTTCTTCTACAGCTTCTTCTTTTGAATACCCATCCTGACCACAGAAAATCTTATTCGATCCATGGATTCCTTCCATGTTCGTATAAAGCTTGGTAGTCACTGCTCCTTCACTGCCTCTGTTGCTGTGCGGCGATAAATTCTGTACCAGAAGATCCACTGTCAAAGCTGCCCGCTTTGCGGCAAAAGCCGCATCCATCACAGATTCCGCAGGTCCGCTGACAATCTTTGCCTGTTCTCTTAACATAATCTCGACATCTGCTGCTTCTTCCGGAGCTAACATTTTTGCCACTTCTTCTGATGCGCATACCACATCTGCCAGTTCCATTTTTTCTCTGATAAACGAAAGATTCAAACTGCATCCAAATTCAAAAGAAAGATCCATAGATTTCAGACGTTTCGCTTCATTGCTGCGGTCTGATTCCAAAAGATGTCCGGCTGCCGCTGCAATATAGCTTTCATAATCTTCTTCCTTACAATAAATTGTCGTAGGATACATTTTCTTTTCCAGTTCCCCTGCAAGAAACAGTGGAAATAATCCAGAACCAAAGATTGCTGCCCTTTTCTTCTTTCTCATGCGAAATACACTGCTTCGTCTTCC
Organism: Blautia sp. MSK.20.85; assembly: GCF_013317245.1. Classification (NCBI taxonomy): domain Bacteria; kingdom Bacillati; phylum Bacillota; class Clostridia; order Lachnospirales; family Lachnospiraceae; genus Blautia; species Blautia sp. MSK.20.85. Next base: position 20,250 of record NZ_JAAIUN010000041.1, on the reverse strand, counting down.
CGGTTCTCCATACCGGACAATCGCACGTTCTACTTCTCGTATGGAGACACCATCACCAAGTTCACAAAGCTTGCAATTATCTTCGCAAGGTGCCGTACATCCATCACAGAGAATCATTGGAAATGGTGTAATTTTCTCATAAATTGCCAACGCTTTCTTAAAATTTCCTTTTGCAGCATAATACAGCATCTCTTTTGTATCCATTTTGAAAGGACAGGCTGCAACACAGTAGGCCGGCTGTTCATGGACGCAGAGACTGATCATATGATCCATCTCTTCTTTTGACATTCGATTTACATGATAAACGTGAGTAGAACCCCTCTCCTGTATGTATGTCATAACCTGATACTCCTTTCGTCTGTAAAGGGGAGGCAGTTTCCCGTCTCCCCTGATTATATCACAGTTGGCAGCTTTTACTCCAACCACATTATGAATTAAGCTTATTTCTCAAGTTCTTTTAATGCTGCAAGAACCCTTTCCGGACGGGCAGGGATACGTGTAATACGTGCACCTGTCGCATTAAAGATTGCATTCAGGATTGCAGGATGTGGAGCATCCAGTGGAGCCTCACCACAACCAGCCGCACCGTAAGGACCACTTGGACGATATGTTTCATTGAAGTGAAGTTCAATATCATCCGGAGCATCCTTTGGATATGGAATACCACAATTCTTCAAAGTGGTGTCATGGTTCAAATCTTCAAAATCTTCCGAAAGAGCAAGACCGATACCCTGTACAAGACCACCATAGAAATTACCTTCTACAAGAAGTCTGTTCATGATCGTACCTACGTCAGCTACGCAAGTAAATTTCTCAACGGTAACTTTACCTGTTTCTGTATTAACAGCAACTTCCGGCAGGAAGATAGTATACATATAAGTTGCAAATGGATCGCCCTGTGCGGTATCCTGATCGATCGGATGATCTGCACAGAATGTAGTTACCCAGTTACCTTCATATTTTGTTGCAAGCCCTTCTGCTACCATCTCATCATAAGTACGGAATGTTCCGTCTTCTTTCTTCATTGCTGCTACAAGATTTTCTGCAGCCAGACGACATGCATTACCTGACATAACCTGTGAGCGTGATCCTCCTGCAGGTCCTGCATTCGGACATGTCTTCGTATCATTCATAACCAGTTTAATCTGTTCCGGTCTGATTCCTGCCTGACGCAGTGTTTCATGAGATGATACAAGAACACCCATATCAGCCCCCTGTCCATGATCTTCCCATGCAGCATACATCGTAACGGTTCCATCCGGATTTAATTCTGCAAATGCATTTGATGTATCAACACCATCAAGACCACAACCGTATACTCCAAGAGATACACCGATACCATATTTCATCTTTCCGTCAGAAGCTGCATTCTTTTCGGCAACACGTTTTTTCGCCGCTTCATACAATGGACGTGCTTTCTTAAACAAATCTTCCTCACAATATACCTCCGGTGGATAACCTGTCGGGATGGTAGTGCCCTCTGATTCTTTATAGCAGTTCATTTCACGGATATCAAACGGATCGATTCCCATCTTAGCTGCCAGCACGTCAATTGCAATCTCAGATCCCATATAAGACTGTGGTGAACCATAAGCACGGAATGCGGAGCCCCATGCATGGTTTGTAAATACGGTTGTTGATTTATTACGAATAGAATTAATTCCATAACCTGCGCCTGTAAACTGAGAAAGTCTCATGGTAAGCAGATCGCCAAATTCTGAATATGGACCGTGATCTACATAGTTGTTACCCCAAAGTGCTAAGAGTTTACCATTTTCATCTGCTGCAAGCTTAATATTCATAAATGCAGGAGATCTCTTTCCTGTATAAGTAATGTTCTGGAACTGATTAAATACCAGCGATACCGGACGTTCCAGAATCTTAACAGCTGCACCAATCAGAGCCTCATTTGTCGGTGAGAACTTGTAACCAAATGTTCCGCCTGCATGGTTCTGAACAAGTCTTAAGTTTTCCATTGGTACACCGATACCATCTGCGATCATAGGCATATGAAGATGTATACCGATAGATTTGGAATGCACTGTTATCATACCGTCTTCATCAATATATCCATAACCACAGTCCGGCTCAAGGTGAAGATGAGGCTGGCGTGAACAGTAGGACTCGATCTCAACCTGCTGTGAATCCGGAATGCTGTCCCAGTCAAAGTCCGGTCCCTTGATACAGTTTGTCTCAAAAAATGCGTTTGGAGTACCAGGATGGATCTCTGCTGCATCCGGTGCGATTGCATCCATTGCGTTCATATATGCAGGAAGTTCTTCGATCTCCACCTTAACTGCATCTGCTGCTGCACGTGCATGCTCTTCTGTGTCGGCAGCTACGATCGCAATCGCATCACCAAACTGAAAGATCTTTTCGTCGCAGAGTACAGGACGCTCAAATCCGTCTGTCTTATTGTGTTTCGGAAGCATTACAAGACCATTGATCTTGTTGGTTCCGCCTGCTGCCTTAATGTCCTTCGCTGTAATAACACGAACAACTCCCGGCATACTCTCTGCTTCTGTTGTATCGATACTGAGAATATTTGCGTGAGAAACCTTGGCCTGTGTAAGTGCAAGACGAAGAGTTCCCTCCGGCATCTTTAATGCATCATCTGCACCGAAATCCCAGGTACCTGTTACCTTCTGTGCTGCTGATGGACGGATATAGTTTGTACCGACGATAGAATCACCTGTCTGCTTGAATACGAGGTCTTCTTTAGTCATCTCGCCACGCATAACTGCTGCTGCCGCCATGGTCGCATCGATAAGCGGCTTGTAACCTGTACAACGACAGAGATTACGCTGCTTGTTAAACCAGTCCCTCACTTCTTCACGGGTAGGGCTCGGATTATTATCGAGAAGAACCTTTGCTGAAATAATAAAACCTGGTGAACAGAAACCACACTGTGCACATCCATATGCCATCCATGCAACCTGTATCGGATGCATATCAGAAATTGTTCCCACACCCTCGATTGTTGTGATCTCTGCATTGTCCGGAACACGGCTCATCTTGTAAATACAGGATCTTGTAACTTTTCCGTTCATAATAACATTACATGCTCCGCAATGACCTTCTCCACAACCGATCTTACATCCTGTAAGAAGAAGATGCTCACGAAGTACCTGAGCCAGTGTCTCATCCTTATCAAGAATAAGGATTCGCTCCACACCATTGATCTTCAATGTCTTTTTAATCATGTTTCATTCCTCCTTTAAAAAATACACGTTCCGATGTTACAAATCTTCTGACTTATGTGTTCCGCATGGATCATGATCGACTCCCTTACCCGTCAGATCTTTAAGTCTTTCCATTCCTCTGACAGAATAGAAAACAATGGAAGAGCTGCTTCCGTCCAAATTCTCACCGCTGAGTTTTAAAACATTCGCATTCTCATAATAATCAATCGGAAGTGTCCGACTGTATTGCTCTCCTGTGCGCTCATCTTTTACCTGTATCGTAACTTCTTTTGCGGTAATTTCAAAAATCTTATCCATGGAAACGTTCTCCTGTTTACATTATTTTGTATAATTTCATGTTATCATAATTTTGTACAGTTTTACAAATTGTAAATAATTATTAGTTGGCTATTTTCGCCATTTTTTATATTGTTTTTATTACTTTATTTAAAAATTTTACTATTTATCCTCACTTTTCATGCTATAATAATATCAAATTTGTACAATGTTATTTTTAGGAGGTATCTATGATGCAGACAGGTGCTCTCATCGTAGCTGCAGGGAAATCGTCACGAATGGGAGACTTCAAGCCCATGCTTCAGCTTGGATCCATTTCCATCGCGCAGCGTGTGATTAATAACTTCCGGCAGGCCGGAATCTCTAAAATAGTGGTGGTAACCGGATACAATGCGGATGCTCTGGAACGCCACCTTGCTTCCAATCATGTTATTTTTCTTCGAAATGAGGACTATGAAACTACTCATATGTTTGATTCTGTCAGGATTGGACTGGAATATTTAAAAGACAAAGTGGATACGGTACTCTTTACACCTGTAGATGTTCCACTATTCACAGCACATACCGTTACACAAATGCTTTCTCTTGGACAGCCTCTTGTCACTCCGGTCTGTAACGGAACTCCAGGTCATCCGATCCTGATTCGTTCCTCATTAATTGAGTCCATTTTAAGCAATGATGGAAACACTGGTCTGAAGGGTGCTGTAGAACATTGTGGAACTCCCATGTATTGTTTAAATGTAGAAGATCCTGGAATCATTCATGATGCGGATACACCAGAGGATTATGTAGAACTTCTTCGTGCACACAATCAAAGTCTGATCCGTTCAGAGATTCAGATTCAGCTGGCACGGGAAAAGGTCTTCTTTGATGAACAGCTTTATTCGCTGCTTACACTGATTCATGAAACAGGATCTGTTCGTGATGCCTGCGAACGCATGCACATTTCCTACTCCACCAGCTGGAATCTGATCCATACATTAGAATCTCAGCTTCATGAACCGCTGATTATTCGAAGTCAGGGCGGTGTAAAGGGCAGTCACAGTGAGCTGACACCATACGGAGAAGAATTTTTGAAGCGATATGCCCGTTTTTCAGAGGAAACACGTACCTGTTCCGAAGCAATATTTGAAAAGTGTTTCAGAGGATTTTTCAATGCGTAATCTTTATCTTATTCGACACGGAAAACCACAATATCCAGATGAACATTCTTACTGTATCGGTCAGACTGATTTTTCTTTATCTATGCTTGGACATCTGCAGTCAGTCCTTCTTCACGGAGAACTGGATGATAAAATAACTGCTGTTTACTGCAGTCCTTTGTCAAGAGCTATGGAAACGGCTGCACATATCACACCTGATCTTCCACATATCACTATCTCAGATTTAACAGAACGAAATCTGGGAGAATGGGATGGTCTTTCATTTGATGAGATACGCAAAAGATGGCCGGACATATATGAAGCACGTGGAATGAATCCTGATTACCCGATTCCAGGAGCAGAAACTCCTTTCGCATCTGGCATGCGTTTTTCGCAGGCAATTTATGAGATTCTTCGTTCTTCTGAGGGTGATATTGCGATTGTTGCTCATACAGATGTAATTTCTTCTTATCTGTATTTGCTTGATTCAAAACAGCATGCCAGACAGTATTTTCGTCTTCCATGTGGTTCCTATTATCATCTGAACACAGACGATAACGATCATGTTGTCTTATCCGATTTGACTTACCTGCTGCCTCATCCTGACTTGCATGACGAACTATGCCGGATGCTTCGCGATTCGGTGTCTCTTCCTCATCATGTACAAGCGCACAGTGATGCAGTGACTGAATTGGCTTGCCATTTCTGCGATCTGCTGGAATCTCATGGTTACTTTTTTAATAAAAAACTAATTCGCTCCGGAGCACTCCTTCACGATATTGCCAGACTTCAAAAACATCACACCAAAACAGGTGGTGATCTTTTCTTACAATTAGGCTATACTGAAATCAGTCAGATTATTTCACAACATCATGGTTTACAGAAGACACTTCTGAATGAAGCGGCTATCGTCTTTTTATCAGATAAACTGATTCAGGAAACCGAACGTGTAACCATCGAAAAACGATTTGCGGAAAGTCTGTGTAAATGTAACAGTCCCGAAGCTTTGAAATCTCATGAACGACAGCTTAAACAGGCTCTTGATCTGCAAAATATGATACAGACCATCTGTCACATGACGATATGACTTATAGAAAATTACAGGAGGTGTTTTATATATGAGAACTTTATTTCAGATCATACAACAAGAATTTCAAAAAGGAAACGACCTTGTGCTTGCATCCATCGTTGCTTCCTCAGGATCAACGCCAAGAGGTGCCGGTTCCCGTATGTTGGTTGGAAAAAAAGGCCGAATTGCCGGAACCATAGGCGGAGGTTCTGTCGAATATCGTGCAGAGCTTATGGCACTTGATATTCTTGAAAAGAAAGAATCCTGTGAACATGAATTCCGGTTGAATCGCAAAGATGTTGAAAATATCGGTATGATTTGTGGTGGTGATGTTACCGCATTTTTCCAGTATCTGGATCATAATGACCCTATTATTATGGAACTTGCCGTAACTGCTGAGACATTATATAAAGAACGAAAAGATTTCTGGCTGATCTGTGATCTTCATGCTACATCCGGTATGAGTCTTTACAGTGCATCCTATGGATTGACTGGAAATGCTGATGTTCCTTCTTCCATCTTATCTTCCTTATCTGCAAGACCATGCCGTCATCGCAATGAAACCTGTGACCTGTTTACAGAACAAATCGGTACATCCGGAACTGTCTATGTATTTGGAGGCGGGCATGTTTCACAAAAGCTGGTACCAATACTTGCAAGTGTTGACTTTCACTGCATCGTTCTGGATGACCGTCCGGAATTTACAGATCCTGCTCTTTTCCCGGATGCAGCAGAGACAATCCTTTGCGATTTTGATCATCTGGATCAGAGCATTTCTATCACAGATGCTGATTATTGCTGTGTCATGACACGAGGTCATGCCTATGATACGATTGTGCAGGCACAACTTCTTGCCACACCTGCATGCTATATCGGCGTCATTGGAAGTCTTGCCAAAAGAGCTGGTGTATTTCATCGTCTCGTAGAAGAGTATGGAATCGATGAGCGAGAATTAGACCGTATTATCACGCCTGTGGGACTTAATATTAAAGCAGAAACACCTGCTGAAATCGCAATATCTATCACAGGACAAATGATTCAGGTTCGAGCTGAAAGAAAGGCTGCTATGAAATGATGACAAAACATGTCTACAAAACTATTATATTCGGTGCCGGACAAATTGGGCAGATGACTGCCCGACTTCTTGGAAATTCCTATCAGATCATGTGCTTTGCCGATAATGATCCGCGCAAACATGGACAATTTATTGGTAATATCCCAATCTGTTCTCCATCAAAGGCCGCTGCTCTTCTTCCTGATCTGATTATTCTTGGTGTATTGGATGAAGAGCGGCGTGGTTCTATGATGCAGCAGATGGAGCACTTGGGCTATCACGGTTCATTTTGTGATCCTTCTGCACTTCGCATGTTCGATGCACGGGTTGCGGTTATGCGCCTTTTAGCCGAACAGATGCATCAACAAAATATCCCTGGAGATGTGGCAGAACTTGGTGTTTTCCAGGGTGATTTTTCTTGCCTGATCAGTACAGCCTTTCCAGATCGAAAAATACATCTTTTTGATACTTTTGAAGGCTTTTCAGAAAAAGATATTGCCGTAGAAACCTCCAGGCATCTGTCTCGCGCTAAAACAGGTGACTTTTCTTCTACAGATGTAGACTCTGTTCTTCGCATCATGCCTGATCCATCACATGTGATCATCCATAAAGGATGGTTTCCGGATACTTTTTCCGATATTACCGATGAAACTTTCTGTTTCGTATCATTAGATGCAGATCTCTATGCTCCAACTGCTGCTGCATTACCTCTGTTTTATGAACGTCTGTCTATCGGCGGAGTTCTCCTGATCCATGACGTATACAGTACCCAGTTTTCCGGATGTAACAAAGCTGTAGACGAATTCTGCCTGAAACACCACCTGTTTGCAGATCCTGTATGCGATCTGCATGGAAGTGCTATTATCCGAAAAATCATTTAAAACCTAATCGGAAGCCTTTCATAATCCTATACGCCTTCTGTATTATGCTATTTTACGAGATACCCTCCATCCACCGGAATGATTGCTCCGTTGAGATAGTCGGATGCATCTGATGCCAGAAAATCTGTGATCTCTTTATAAAGTCTGGCATCATATACCGCTATCAGCGATTCTTCTTTTCCATTATGACACAGCATAGTCACCGGTTGGTCGGCTTTTTCCATTGCGAACTTCAACAGATTTTGAAGTTCTTCCACAGGTACCAGCGGCGTATCTACCCCCAGCACCAGGCATTTTTCTGTCTTTGCCCTTCGAAAACAGCTCTCCAGACCGCCAAGTGGACCCTGACCGGAAATTCGATCCGGCACAATCTCTTCCCCTCACTGTGTTCCACGATATCCAGAAATTAAGATCTGTTTTGCTCCCAACTGACATCCTTTTCCGATCTGTATCTCCAAAAATGTCTGTCCATCTAAAAGCAGATCTGACTTCTCCCTTCCCATATGGCTGCTGGCACCACCTGCCAGGACTACCAGCGTAAAATCTGATGGCAATTGCTGTTCTGCCAACTGACCGTTTTCTAATTCAGATATATCAGTCTGCATTTTCCGATTATTTTCTGGCACAGTTCGTTGCCTCCCCGGTCAGGATCTGTAATCCATGTTCCAGCGCTGGAATAATATATTCCAGACTTTCTCTGACTGCTTTCGGGCTTCCCGGCAGATTCACGATCAGTGTTCCTTTTCGAATACCTGCTGCTGCACGACTGAGCATAGCTCTTGGTGTAATCGTCATACTATATGCTCTCATTGCTTCCGGAATCCCCGGCACTTCACGTTCTATAATATCCTTTGTTGCCTCCGGCATACAGTCTCTCGGCGAAAATCCGGTTCCACCCGTAGTTACAATCAGCTCTGCTATTCCCTCATCTGCTATACGAGCCATCTCATCTGCCAGCATCTTTCTGTCATCCGGCAAAAGAATGGTATGCACCACTTCGTAATCGTTCGCTTCCAAAATTTCCTGGATTACCGAGCCACTTTTATCTTCTCTCTCTCCTGCATATCCAGAATCACTGGATGTGATAATCGCAGCTTTCATAATTCCTTATCCTCCTATCTGGGACATTAATTTACATTCATCTGTCTCAATCTCTTCCGATGTAAAATGATGACTGACCGGTTTTTCCCATATTACTTTCTGTATTGCCTCTGTCAGTTCATCAGCTGTGCATCCTGAACGCATCAATTTCTTCAAATCCGTTCCAGTCTGATATTGCAGACAGGCTTTTAAAAATCCTTCTGCTGTCATACGCACACGATTACACTGGTCGCAAAACTTATGCGTCATCGCACTGATAAATCCTATTTTACCCTGAAATTCTTCTATTTTATAATAATGACACGGTCCATTCCCATATCGTTCTTTTATTGGAGTCATTCTTCCATATGCTTTCTCTAATATTTCGCATATTTCACTTTCTCCCCGAAACTGAAAATCCTTTCCATATCCAATCGGCATCATTTCAATGAAACGAACATGAATCGGATATTGCTTTGCAAGTCTCGCTATCGATACCAGATTTTCCTGCTCTTCCACTACCGGCACACAATTAATCTTCAATCCAATCTGCGGATACTGTAATGCCGCCTGGATTCCATACAGCACCCGATCCAGACTTTCTCTCCTGGTTACCTTTGCAAACTCTGCTGCATTTAAAGTATCCAGACTGATATTTATATCATCAAGCCCCGCTTCTGCTAGATCTGCTATCTGTTCTTCGAGCAATACACCATTGGTCGTTAATGTCACTTTTTCGATGCCAGGAAGTTCTTTTAACATTCGAACCAGTGTGGCACAATTCTTTCTAATTAACGGTTCTCCTCCGGTCAGTTTGATCTTACGTATACCTAAACCAGTCATACATCTGCTGATTCTGGTAATCTCATCATAAGTCAGAATTTCTTCATGCGAGATCTGCACAACTCCATTTTCCGGCATACAATAGACGCACCTGAGATTACATCGATCTGTAATGGATATCCGCAGATAGTCAATCTCTCTTCCAAATCTATCCTTCATACTATTCTTTCGGGTTTCGATATAACCCGCTTTTTCCTCCGCTTTTTTCTACCAGATGAATGTCCGTCAGCTCCATGGACTTGTCAATTGCCTTACACATGTCATAAATTGTCAAAAGTGCCACATTCACACCAGTAAGCGCCTCCATCTCCACACCGGTCTGACCTTCCGTTTTGGCTGTACAGATTGCCGTAATTTCAAGATTTTCTTCATCCAGTTCAAAATCTACCGAACACTTCTGAATCATCAGCGGATGACACATCGGAATCAGATGAGATGTCTGTTTTACCGCCATAATGCCAGCCACTCTTGCTACTCCAAGTACATCTCCTTTTTTCACAGTCCCCTGTTTCACTGCATCCATCACAGCCTGACAGACACGAATCTTGCCTTTTGCTACTGCTGTTCTGGATGTCGGTATCTTTCCGGACACATCCACCATAACAGCGTTACCCTTCTGATCAAAATGATTCAGCTTATTCTCCATCTGCCTCACCTGCTGCCTTCTCTATCACAATTTCATCGCCTTCTGTCAATACGCCACCATGAAGTACTCTGGTAAAGATACCTTCTCTTGGCATAATACAGTCACCCATAATTTTATAAATCTCACATCCACTATGACATTTTTTCCCGATCTGTGTCACTTCTAATAATACCTCTCCGCTGCGAAGTCTGGTGCCAACCGGCAATGCCTTCAGATCGTATCCACTTACAATCAGGTTTTCTCCAAATGCTCCGTCTTCGATCGGTGCTCCCTTTGCCTTGAATTCTTCTATTTTTTCATAAGAAAGAAGACTCACCTGGCGATGCCACTTGCCGGCATGGGCGTCCTTCTCGATTCCAAATTCTTCCATCAGTCTGGCACTATGTACATTCTTTTTCTGTGTACCTTTCTTCTCACTGATATTTACCGCCATAATCTTTCCCATTTTATTTCCTCCTTCATCCCTCAATTCACTCTTTCGAAATAAAGAGATGTCCATTATACTAGATCTAGTATAACACATAGTAAACATGATAAAAGAATTGTTTTTTCAATTGGAGAAATTATGTATATTAACGAACATATGATGGATGTCTATATAAATGATCATCTGACTATGAAACTTGTTTGCCTGCCCCAGCATCTGACTGAACTGGTTCTTGGAAGATTACTGACAGAACAAATCATCACGTCTTCCGAAGATGTAGATCATATCTATATCTGTGAATATGGAAAACGTGCAAAAGTCTATTTAAAAAATTCGGCACGCAGCACACAATCCTCATCGGATGCCTTTGTAGAAGTAACTCCTACCTGCTGTACCGGCAATCATATTTTAAATGATTACTTTGTTACATCCAAAGAGCCGCAGTCACTTACACCGATTTTCTGGAAACCAGAATGGATCTTTCATATGGCGGATGCCTTTGCGGATGGTTCTCCTCTCCATGGCATTACCTTTGCCACACATAGCTGCATTCTCGCTCAAAAAGATCACATTCTGTTTTCCTGCGAAGATATCGGACGGCACAATGCTTTGGATAAAGTGATCGGCTACGCTCTGCGGCACAATATTGACCTGCATCAATGTATGGTATATTCCAGCGGCAGAATACCTACTGATATGACTTTAAAGGTCATCCATGCAGGGATTCCAATTCTCTCCAGCAAGGCTTCTCCTACTTCTGAAGCAATTGATCTTGCAAAAAAATATCACCTGACCCTGATCTGTGCAGCCAGAAGGGATCGAATGAAAGTATTTACGAAATAATGTTTGACAACCACATATTAAACCACCGGAACTGGATATTGAAAGCTTTTTCGCATTTTTCACGAAAGAATCACCGTATCATAGATTACCTCAACCTTGATACGGTGATTCTTTCATTTATTTTAATAACATCACATCTTTTTCATCTATCCCAATCCATATCTTATTTCCAGAAATATGCTTTTGGTACTGCTGCCATTGTTCTTTCGTCACATCTACGCGAATCCTGGCTTCTTCTTTCGTAGATACGATCAAGATATACGAAAACACGTCCTCAATCACTCTTTCCACTTTACATGGAAATACGTTTTTCGTTGTGCCATCTGCTTCCGGTAGTACCGGATGTATAAAGTGACTTCGCACTCCTACACTGCTGGCGTCTTCTTTTCCTGTGGTATCACACTGCAATGTAATTCCCCAGTCCAGAGCCATGACTTCGCCTGCTGCTGTCATAGCCTGCGGGCGATCCTCTATGGCTGCCACTTCCACCAGTTCTGCACCAAATTCTTTCATGCGAGCCGCCAGAAGTCCCTGATTACAATCATAAATCTTCCCCGGAATCAATCTTTTTCCGGGTGCCATTACTTCATCTCCGGTAGTCAGAACAGCTGCTCTTACCCGACGATAAACCTTCACTTTTATGACTCCCATACTGGCCAGTATACCTGCTTCAATAAATCCGATTTTGTCACCCTTTTTCAAAAGAACCGTTCCATTTTTAAAATTCTCTCCCTGATAACAGTAATTCTGCCACTGTCCGGTCGGACGGAAGATTCTGACAGTCTCTTCTCCATAATCTGTATCCTCCTGACGGACACAGCAGTCACAGCCTTTCGGAATAGCTGCGCCTGTCATAATCCGAACCGCCTGCCCCTTTTCCACTGTGACTCTGGAATACTGCCCCGCATCAATCTCTTCCAATACCGTCAACTGTACCGGATGACTTTCTGATGCATCCATTATATCCTCCGCTTTGCAGGCATAACCATCCACAGGTGATCTGTCAAACGGCGGGTTATCAAATCCTGCAATCATATCCTTTGCCAACACTCTTCCACATGCCTGCAAAAGTGGTACAGTTTCCGTTTCCTCTATTACTTTTGTATGTTCCAGCAGTGCTTCCAGTGCCTACTCTACCGTAAGCTTTTCCATGCTTATTCCTCCTGTCCTGCTCTTATACGCCCTTTCCAAAGCTGCAGTTCGGATAATGACATTCTTTGCAACCAAGACAGAATCCGCCATTTCCCATATGTGCCAGATCTTTTTTTGTCACTTCTATACCTGCGATAATACGTGGCAGAACAAGATCAAATACGGTGGCTTTTGCATACATCACACATCCCGGCAGTCCCATTACCGGTGTGCCATCTTCCAGATAGGATAACAGGAACATCGCTCCCGGAAGTACCGGAGCACCATAAGATACGATTCTCGCTCCTGTATTTTTGATCGCGCCCGGTGTCTTATCATCTGGATCCACGCTCATACCACCGGTACAGACAATCAGATCTGCCCCTTCTTCTTTTAATTTCATAATAGCGGCAGTGATTTTTTCCATATCATCATTGCACAGAATATGTCCGTGAATTTCAGCACCGTAAGATTTCATTTTTTCGATGATTACCGGTGTGAAAGTATCCTTAATTCTTCCATAAAATACTTCATTTCCGGTGGTTACAATTCCTACCTTCCGTTTCTTATAAGGTGCCAGCGATACCAGCGGTTTTTCTCCTGCTGTTTTCTTCACCAAATCCATTTTTTCTTTTGCAATCACCAGCGGAATCACACGGGTTCCTAAAAGACGGTCACCTTTTTTTACCGGGAAATTTGTATGACGGGTGGCAATCATAATCTCATCGATCTCATTAATAGCATCCAGCCTCGGCACATCCACCTGAAATACTCCGTCACAATCTGCAATCAACTCAATTTTTCCTTCTTTTACATCCGTTGGATGCATATTCTCATTGATGCACACATCACACAGAATCTGCGCTGCTTCATTTTCATGCAAAGTATTTTCATCCTTCTCCCACACATAAAGATGGTCTTTTCCCAGAGATAGCAAAACCGGAATATCTTCTTCCTGTACAATATGTCCTTTACGAAAGGCTGTATCTTTTACCACATCCTTCACAATTCTGGTAATATCATGGCACAGTACATGTCCTACCGCGTCCGTTGTTTTAATACACTTCATGACGTTCCCCTTTTACTTTCTGTCTAGAAAAGTTATAAATTTATATGGAGTAATTGTAACATATTGCCAAGAAAAACACAACTTTCATAAACACGGGAGTTTGACACATTGAAATCCAAAAAAATACCGCAAAGCCTTGAACACGGGATGTAATTATTCTTCTACAGCGAATAAATATGGTTGCTCCTACGGACAAGTTTATGCATGGGTTAGAAAATATAAAGATAAAGGAATCGAAGGATTATATGATCGACGAGGTAAGAACAAAGCGATTTCTCAATTATCAGATATTGAGAAGTTGAAAGCTGAAAACCGACTACTAAAAGCTCAAACACAGCAGCAACAAATGGAGATTGATTTCTTAAAAAACTCGACGAAATAGCCTGCAAATAAAAAGTCAAGGCTAAATTGAAAGAACATTGAAAATTTTATACAGGTTGAAAATTGGGTATCAAAATAAGACCACCACACCAGTGCTGGTCTGAAAATATTAGTGGATAATTAAGATTCTGGAAGAGATGCAAGATATTCTTTCACTCGACCATAGTAGATTCTTATAAACTTGTTGGCACCCGCAGTCATATAGACATAATAGGGTTTACCTTGAGAACGTTTCTTATCCAAGAACTGATATACCGGATCATCTTGTGGCATCATCTTGATAAGAACATCCATTACTTGAAATAGGGTCTTTCGTAGATCTGCAGAGCCACGTTTTGAGGTAGGAACACTTTTTTGTTCATAGGTTCCAGATTCATTAACACCAGGATCTACACCGGCAAATGCAGTAATAGCACCTTTGTGAGTGAAACGGGAAACATCTCCGATCTCAGCCATCAACTGAGGACCAAGTGAAGTTCCAACACCTTTCATAGCCATAACGACAGGATATTCCGGGAGTTTGGATGCAGTTTCATTCATGAGAGTGCGTAGTGACTCAACAGTTGTAGAGACACTAATAAGCTGGTCTATAGCTTGCTTGATAATAAGCTTTGTAATGGCATCCTTTGGAAGTACAGGAACAAGTTCCTTCGCTTTTCCATAGATTTCTTCAGCTTTTGACTGACTGAAGTTGTACTTCTTGCGTTTGCACCAGTTTTGATAATGGTCGATAAAGGCATTTAGGGATATTTTACGGACACAGTCCACATGCCAGTATGTAGATGCAAAATCAACCCATTTCTGGCTGCCATCACTGCGTGCAGGACTGTCAAAGTAAGTATTAACACCAGGATAGGTTTGGTCAAGGATGCTGATAAGATTATTCTTCATGGCTGTTTTATGCTTCATGTAGAAGCCAAACTGACGGTTCATGGTTTTAAGCTGATTGCGTAATTCATCCATAACACTATACTGTTTAAGATTTTGCCATTTGTCAAGTGCATAGCGTGCAATCTTAACGGCATCCGCTTTATCAGATTTGACTTTACGAAGGGAATCATTATCAAAATCCTTGATAAGTTTGGGGTTAATGGTACTGACGAAAAGGTTAGCCTCTGAAAGCTGATGGGCAAGGACTTCGTAGTAACGTCCGGTATGTTCCATCACGATTCGTGACTCACCTTCAACAGAGTTGATGAGTTCTACAAGTGAATGGATGTCACTGGTTGTGTGTTTGATTTCAAAGGGGGTGGAAACGATTTCACCGAAAGGTCGCATGATAGCAACCATACTTTTACCCTTAGAAACATCGATACCTACTGCGTTCATAAATTTGTCACTCCTTAAGATTATTGCAATGGATAAGTACCAGTTTTACTCATTGCCTATTCAATCTACTGTGGTGTGACACGAATGCGCCTGTGACGATTCAACCTGCATAAAACGAACGCTGCGAATGAGGAACTGGTTATCAGTCTATTTTACGGACGCGAAGTCCAAGAAAGGAAGCCGATATACCGATTGCTCCATCATTATACAGCTTAAGCAACAAGATGGATAATTCCTTACTGGTTGTAAGGGATGTTAACCATAAATATATTGTAGTAGAGAGGAGGTGAACCTGACCAAGACACGCAATACAACAAAATACCTTGCAATCAAAGAATTATAGATTATTTCTGGCTTTCCATACTGGCAGTCATAATTGTTATCTCCATAATCATCGCATATTATGCCTCTGCCCATGAGCAGGCATCTTCCCAACCAGTATCTGCTAAACGCCATTCTGACATTGATGTAACTTTTGACGCTCTGCGTTCATCCCTGGAAGACACATCAAAATGCTATCTATGTGGAAATGCGGAAGAAAGCCTAATGAGCTACTACAAAAATTTTGACACCATTGGATTGATATCGCTGAATGACTGGTATGTGATTGATTTTCCACTGAAAAATTACGATGAAAACGGAAATGAGATAGAAAGTGCTGCTTCAACTTCATTCCTCTCTGGGAATACAGGTGAAATAGCTTATTCTTCAGATGGAACTCCAAGCCGTGGTATGGCAAGCATAGATGTGACGTTGCCGATAAATTATGAAGTTGATACCAACATGTTGGAAAAGCATTTATGTCAGAACTGCCTAAATAAAGTAGCTGCTTCATTAGAATACAGAAAATCAAACAGTGAACGCAAAGAGGCTATCTCTCTGTGCATTGTCGATTTCAAAACTCTGGATATCTACTCACTACAAGATTACTGGAGATCATATTTTGTCCGAGATTATTATGTAGAAATGGATTTTGATGATAATATGGTAAAAACAGAAGTATTTTACTTGCCAGAACGTCAATAACAAATATGGGAAAGAGATGGTACTACATGGGAATAATTAAATATTTTAGAAAAAAGTACTGGGAAGCAGCCATTTTCAGGGGTGGGCGGCGCATACCATTTAGCTGCGATGGCTTGACAGCTGTTCCTGATAGAGCCTATGCACTGTTTACAGAAAAAGAATTGGAAAAAATTTACAACGATAGAAATGAATTTTATAAGAAGCTAATGCAGATGATTGATTCATATTAACTAAAGGTCAATCAAAATTTTATTTGTTAAATAAATTAAAAAGTAAATATGTTCAAACATAAGGTCCCGGAATCTTAATTATTTCTGGGGTTTTCTATTATTGGAATAAAGCTATTTATAGCAATTTAAACCGAATTATGATAACATAAGGCAAAGATAAATCGGAATTTACAGGAGAAATATATATGGTTGGAAGAATTTATCATGTAGGACTAACGGTTTCTGATTTGGAACGCTCAATTGCATTCTACAGAGATGTCCTTGGGCTTGAGTTTCAAGGAGAGATTTTTATGGAAGGCGAAGAAACAGATAAAATGTTTCGTAGAGTAAATTGCAAAGCAAGGGTCGCTTATTTGAATGGCTCCAAGGCTGTTGAAGCACCGCCAGTTGAGCTGATTCAGTTTGTAAACAACGAAGTAAAGAAAGTTCCCTCTGATTTGTTTACAACATCTATCTCGGAAGTATGTTTCTACACAGATGATATTGATTCTGCTTACAAACATCTCGTAGATAATAATGTGGAGTGCTTGTCTGAACCGCAGTATTTCGATTTTAGAGCAGATGGATTTGGGGAAAGTAGAGCTTTTTATTTTAGAGACCCGGATGGAATCATTCTTGAGATGATGCAGCCGCTTTAATGAAAAATGGTAAGTACAGGAAAGCGGCAACTTTCAGTTTGTCTGGTTGTCCTTTGAGAGGGGAGAAATCCTCTTCTCAAAGGGCTTTTTCTATTTATACGGATATTCGCAAACTACAAGACAATCCGAAGAATTATCCGTGATTGCAATGATGAGCAGTTTTTGCACAGTGATGAACCTGATGTGTTACTTCCTCATTTTAGCTGCCACTCGCTTAGACATACATTTACAACAAGAATGTGTGAAGCTGGAGTAAATATAAAGGTCATTCAAGACGCACTCGGACATTCAGATATTTCAACTGCACTGAACATCTATGCTGATGTTACAAAAGAAATGAAAGCGGAAGAGTTCAAAGGATTGGATAGCTACTTCAAAGTATAATATTGGACTTCACATACAGAAAGAGAACATACAGAGTGTTGTGTGTTCTTTTTTTCGTTGGATAAAAAGAGAAATGCTTGAATGGGATATCTTTATGTATCTTTAAACGCCCAAATTAGAAATATTACTCTTCTTCACTCTTCTTCAACTTCGAATAATAACTATCCGCAGTATAAAGCGCCGCCACCGGATTATGCCCCAATACACGGTCTTTCGTCACTGCTGTCGTAGTCAGTGCCTCGGAATATTTGTAAAACAGACTGTCATGCCCCACACAAAGTCCGACCACAACATTCAGGTCCGTCTTCGCCTTGTTCAGAAGCTTTGCCTGCAGGATCGGATTACACATATTCACACCGACACCTTCGCAGCATTCCGGGATGCCGACCGATGTCTTCTTCTGTGTTCCGGCTTTACAGCCGACACCATACACCTCAAAGCCATGTCTGCGCAGGATATCTGCCAGGATACGGCTTTCTTTCAACAATCCGACACAGGTTGCGATCCCGATCTTTTTCGCATTAATCTTCTTTGCAAAATCCATGATTTCTTCGACACGGGTATGTTTGCAGTAATTCTCATACTCTACTTCAGCTGCAGCGATTGTTACTTTGCGGTTCTCGTCTTCATTGTAGCATTCCATAGCTTCATTTAGAACTTCTTCATCCATGTGTGTTGTCAGACAAAAATCCGGATAGGTTTTATCCATTTTGTTGCAGTTTTTTACTGCGCAGTCGATACAGGACATGTCTTCTTTTTTCATTTTTTCATTCTCCTTTTGTATACCTTGGTATCTACAGAGGCCTGCCACTGGCAGATTCTCTAGATTAAGCTTTACTTTGTAAAATATCCGCTATTTACTTCATAATAACAAATACTTATACTACAGACAATGGTTTTCCGTTTTTATTTTCTTATTTTTTGTAGTTCTTTTCTATGAGAAACGTTCCCAGATTCAGGGTTGATTTGTCATGAATTGTCGATTCTGATTTTTGAAAAATTATTGAAAATTATCTTTTTAAACTTGAAGATATATAACAGTCTCTCTGATAGACCATCATCTTTGGATTTATACTATCATGTATAGGTTATTTCGTCAATCAAAACATTTATCCACTTCCCTCATTTCAATCCCAGCTCTTTCAATACCTCAGCCAAATACCAGCTACATGGAAGCCAATAAACCATGCAACAGCGGTTCTTTTATTCGCCAGTATATGCAATTTCTATCTCATAGCCGCCGTTCTCATAGTAGGCGTGGGAAAAATAGTATCTTATTGTTATTTCTGAAATATAAAATTTGAATCATAAAACTTCTTTCCCTCTCAAATCCATTTTTACCAAACCAACTACTAACAATCCAATAAAAATTGCCGTGTCCACAAATAACAGTACAACAACACTTTTTACCACTCCGAAAGTAAAAAGTATGGAGAAGATTTCCACTGACAACACAATAAAACACATATAATTTGTCAAATACTCTGTTATAATTTCTCCATAATAATTGTTCATCTGCAATTTCGCATGGGAATTTGCTCATAAATATTGTGGTAAAGTCTGGTATGTCTGTGGAATGGTTATGTTGCCGATAACAGTAATATTCATGCTTTTAGTGATTGGAAAAAAAGAAGATTGTGTTGGGAGTATAGGAGGAATCATCTGTGGTGTTCAACTTATTCCTTTAATTGGGTCTATTCTCCCAACAGAAATAGCATTAAAAAAGAATTTTGATAAGAATGGAACAAGACGATAAATTCCAGTTTGCATATTTCTTAAAAAGATGTATGATATAAAAAAGCTCAGGAGGTTCAAATGAAATCACATAAATACTGGTCCATCGGTGCGCTGGTTTCCATGATCGGAACTTGCTACACCGGCTATAAGGATATGAAATCAGCACATAAATATTTTGCATTCAGTTCACTGATCTGCATGGCTATGGCCATTTACTCAGGTCATAAAATGATTTCTGGCAAATCAAGAAAAAAGAAAGAAGCTGCAGCTGAAGAATCTGCGGAATAATAAGGGGAATAGGGGAGTATTCCATTATATATAAGCCTGGTGGAAAGGGGAGATTCCATCAGGCTCTTTCAGATCTACTCTTCCGTTTCTGGAAAAGATGGCTTATATCGTTTATTTGCAGATTGTGGCACTACGATTTCAAAAAAATAATATCCCAGATACCGGAGCGCTGCTTTTTTCTTCCGGTAAAAATTTGCCCGGCTCATCCCCAGTTCAAGCATAATTTCCATGTCCGCCATTTTTCTGTGCCTGCAGAAGCAGCTATAAAGCACATCATAATATTCGGTTCCAAAATTCGGTGTAAAATATTTTACCAGTGTCATTGCCCGGTTGACCATATCACAAAGTCCATAGATTAGAATGATACTGTTCACTTCCTTTTTCAGTTTTCCCAAATTCATCCGGTAATCATAGGCATCCATATATTGAAGGGCATTCATAAACAAGAAACTCTTGAAGAAGGAGAAATCGGTGTCTTCTTCCTTGATGGTTGATTATTCCGGGACTCTCAGAGCCATCTGTCCGGACTTTGAGAGCCACCATTCCGGAGAATGGGAGCCATATATTCCGGTA
>NZ_JAAIUN010000136.1:0-300 GCF_013317245.1 Blautia sp. MSK.20.85 | reverse complement strand
GCACTCTCAGCATTCCATCCTTCAAGTCTGTATAAGTGGTGCCATTGACTGTTACCGCAGTAATCCCGGATACTGTATCATTCCCCTGAATCGTCAACACACCATCTGTCAGGGAAGCAGAGAGTGTCGGCTTTTCTGTGTCATAACACTTGATAGAGCGATTCTGCTCATAGACTTTCCCCTCACCATCTGTCACACGCACATACACTGTCTGATTTCCTGAGATCGTGATACTTCCGCTTCCAGTTACATCCTGCCAGCTTCCATCTTTTCCTGCTTTTGCTTCAATCTTTGCTATTG
>NZ_JAAIUN010000040.1:0-27678 GCF_013317245.1 Blautia sp. MSK.20.85 | reverse complement strand
CTACACCTTTCATCGAATCTTCGTATCTCATATTACTCACCTACTCTTCCTCAACACCCAGTGACGGTTTAAATCTTTTATCCTTTGCCTGCGGCACCACGATCTCATAAAAATAAAATCCCAGATACCCAAGTGCCTGCTTCTTCATTTTATAAAAAGAAGTCCTGCCTATTCCTAACTCCTGCTGTACTTCCACATCTGTCTTATTATAATGACTGCAAAAACAAGAATGAAGGATCTCACTGAGCATCACACCATTCGGTGCATAAAACTTCACCAGTGTCATTCCACGATAGATCATATCTGACAAGCCGTAAATGATCATCAGGTTATTCATTTCCCGGTGCATCTTTGGCACATTCAGCTGATTGTTATAAATACTCAGATAACTCAACGCATATGCCATATCTTCATTGATCTTCTCCTGACACTCCATATCCAGTTCTTCCAATACAACTGGTTTTCTAAAATCAGTTTCTGGTAGCTTGTCATCAGTTCTTTAATATCAGTATAATGTCTTTCGATCGTTACTTCCAGATAATTCTGTGCATGGTTTGCCATCTGGAAGGTAATTTCTTTCATTGATTTAATTGCATAATCTCTATCTGTCATCAGTTTCAAAATCTCCTTATCATCATCACACTAACTGGCGGTCTTTCAGACCAGTTCGCTTTCCCCATGATTTTGATGGGAAGCAATTACTTACTACAATTTGCAGAAGCGGATATCCAAAAGGCATTGTGGGAGCTGCCTTTGCTGACCGGAATCCATCTTCTTATGTAAAACCTGCAGGAATATAAAGGGAAAGTGACTATCCCTGCCGGTTAATAATCCATATAATATCGTCTATACCTATCTCTCCTTATGCTGTTTTTCTCTCCATAAACCATTTATCCACTTCATAGAATAAATGGCTTTCCTGTCCCTGTATCATACAGGTGTACATCATTCCTACACCGCCTGCCTTTCTGCTGGCGCATCGCTCGATTTTCAAAATTCTGTCGATGTTATATTTTCTTCCATCCTCCCATGTAAAAAATATGGGAACCAGTTGTCCGTCTTTCCGGAACTCTGCCACTACATCTACATATACTTTATTCATGCCGACACCTCACTATAAAATCTCGATTGCTCTTGGCGATGCCGGAATCCTTCGGATATATCCATTTAGCTCCAACTGCTTGATTCTGGAAAATGCTGATGATGTTGATTTCACCCCGATCAATTTTCCAAATTCCCGTATTGTCGGTGGATATCCATGTTCATTGGTATATCGTAAAATACACTGATAACTTTCTTCCTGTTTTCTGGTTAATGCTTTTTTCAAATCTATCCCTCCAATTACCCATGAAAATAACTGTGTGGATGGATCGTGTGCGTACCAGCGTCTAAGTGGGATAAGACTTTATCCTGATACATTGCCGCTCGCTGTATACTGAAATAACCAAACCGTCGTCTGATCTCATCTACAGTACGATCCAGCTTCTCTAACTTTTCCTTTTTCTCCTGATTTCCAAATAAATCCAACTGCACGGGAATATCATCTAACACAAGATCCGCAGCTCGGATTCCCAGGCTTCTAATGGGATGTTCCCATTTGTAATTATCTTTAAATAGCTGAAATGCTGCAGTTACAATCTCGTTTGTAATATTCGTTGGCTGTCGTAAATGTATCTGTCTGGAAAAACTATACAATCCATTATCTCGAACTGTAATTTCTACTGTTTTGCATTTAAATCCATGTTTCCGCAATCGTGCAGCTACACTTTCTGCCAATGCTATTTGAATGATCCAGACATCCAGATCATTTTCCAGATCTCTCGGTGTTGTAGTGCTATTACCTATCGACTTTACTGGTGCTTCATATCCTTCCTTGCAAACCGGATCTTCATCCCAGCCATTTGCGAAAGCCCATAATACATTTCCTATTTTTCCAAAATGACTCTCTAACAACTTTTCGTCTGATTCCGCAAGTTGCCCGATTGTCCGGATTCCAAGTTTTTGCAATTTCTTATTCGTCTGTCTTCCGACATAAAGCAAATCTGACGCTGGAAGCTGCCATATCCTGTCTTTATAATTTTCTCGATTAAGCTCTGTGATTGCATCCGGCTTTTTATAATCCGAGCCAAGTTTCGCATAAATCTTATTCCAGGAAATTCCAATACTCACTGTTACTCCAAGTTCGTATTTAATCCGATGGCTGATTTCTCTCGCAATTGTCATTCCTCTTCCTTTCAGATTTCCACTGCCTGATACATCCAGCCAGGCTTCATCAATTCCATATGGCTCAATTTTGTCTGTATACTCTGAATAGATTTCTCTTGCCATTTGTGAAAATCGCAAATATAAATCCATCCGTGGCGGTACAAAAATAATTTCCGGGCAAACCTGTTTCGCCTGCCATAATGCCATTCCGGTTTTTACTCCTTTTTTCTTGGCAATATAATTTGCTGTCAGTACAATTCCATGCCGGGCTTCCGGATCGCCACCTACTGCCAGAGGCATTCCGGCAAATTCCGGATGATGTAGCATTTCTACACTGGCGTAAAAACAGTTCATATCACTATGCAGGATCACACGCTCATTCAAACTTTTCACCTCCCAGCTGTTTCCTTCAACATAATGTCTTATCAATTTCTGTATGTTTAGTATATATCGACATTCCGGAGATAGTCAAGTGACATCTTGGTTGTATTTTCTCCATTTCGGAGATTATTCTTGATTTTATTTCTAACATACGGTATAATGCATATAGAAAATTCAAATAGAAATGAGGCGAACAAATGCGTAATTTCGGGGAAATATTAGCAGAAAATAGAAAAAAGAAAGGATACTCTCAATCAGATCTGGTAGACCTGCTTTCTCAAGAAGGTATTCAGGTCACTACAAAAGCAATCTCCAAATGGGAGACCAATGCACGAGAACCAGCTTTACATGTTTTCCTGACACTTTGCCAGTTACTTGATATCGAAGATATATATGAATCCTTCTTTGGAGAAAACCCATATAACATTATGAGTGGATTGAATGAAGAAGGCAGAAATAAATTGATTGAATTTGCTGATATTTTGAAAGCTTCTAAAAAGTTTTCTCCACTGTCTGCAAAGATTATCCCATTCCATCATCCTGTAGAAATTACCTGGGAACCAGTTTCTGCTGGTACTGGAAATTACCTGGAGGATTCTGTAAAAGAAACCTATGACGTAGGACACCTTGCTCCTGAGCAGACTGACTTTGGTGTACGGATTTCCGGTGACAGTATGGAGCCACTTTATCATACAGGCGATGTTGCATGGATTCAGAAAAAAGATTCTCTTGCTAATGGTGAAATTGGAATCTTCTATCTCAACGGCAATACTTACATCAAGGAATTACACGATGAGCCAGATGGTGTTTATCTGATCTCTTTAAATCAAAAATATCGTCCTATCCAGGTTTTGGAATCTGACTCTTTTAAGATTTTTGGAAAAGTAATCGGGAAATGCAAAGGTGCAGAAATTCCGGGATTCCATTAAATTTCAACAGCAGGTTCATGATCCTGCTGATAACAATAAGCAAAGGAAGTGATTGAATGGCAATCAATAATACACTAAAAGATATTCGTGAAGAACGGAATCTCATTCAAGCAGATTTGGCTGAAGCCATAGGTTCCTGCAGCCAGACGATAGGCCGCATCGAACGTGGAGAACGTAATCCCTCTCTTGAGATTGCAATCCGGCTGGCACATTACCTGAAAGTGCCTGTAGAAGATATTTTTCAAGTTGAAGACTGAAGCACAACATCCAGAAAACCGAGGAGTAAAATCCCCGGTTTTCCTTTTGCTCAAAAATCAGTGTATTCCTTTTACGAAGTCCGCTGCGTTTTTCATATCTTCTTCATTCGGATGGCCTTTAGCAATACCTCCAACCAGTTTAAATGGTCCGAATGTGTCATACCCTTTACAGCCAAATTTTCCAACCACACTGGCATGTTTTTTATCCAAAATCTGCTCTATGGATTTATAATTCGCACTCCCACCATAAGTACAGATCAGAAATATCTTTTTGTCGTCCGGTAGATTCTTCTCTGCAAATTCCAATATCGACTGATGAAACTTTGAAAAATAGATTCCTGATGCAAACCCAATCATATCATAACTGCTCAGATCTGCATCTGGCTGTTTCACAGCATCAATCAAATCCATCTGACATTCTTCTGCAATCCTCTTTACTAATTTTTCTGTATTTCCATGATGCACAGATGCGTATACTATCGCTGTTCTCATTTTTCTTCCTTTCTGTCTGCTCCGTCAATCAGGTCATAGCTCATATCCAAAAAGTCCAATGTCTTCGCTTCACTGACTGAACCATCCAGTAAAATCGTGATCCAGTGCTGTTTATTCATATGGTATCCTGGTAAAAATCCATAAGTCTGAATAATCATGCTGGTCATTTCTGGATCGCACTTTACGTCCATGATGGCAACCAGATCATTTCCCTCTAATCCCAACTTAGATTTCTCAACTGTCATGAATACTGCATACCATTTTCCATTTTTATGACGAAGTACAACACTGTCTGGCGATTTACTCCATAAATATTCTGGAACTGTACCGTACTGTTTCTGCACGTATTCAAAGATTTCTTCCGTCTTCACAATCTTTTCAACTCCTGATTCTTCTGATATCCTGCCCATAATCATACCACATTTTCGTATCCCGTACTACCTGCCAAATTCTTTTGCATTTTCCCGGTTCTCCTGACTTTAACTAATAGAGGGGTAAAACAGCAGCAAGGACAGGAAGTGAGGATACACTTCCGGAAAATCCCAATTTAGGGTACCCTGCCCTGAATTGAAAAACGCTGAAAGCAACGATACTACTGCCCTCTCAGAAAGGAGAAACTGCTAATGGCTGAAAGAAAAAGAAACAAAGAAATTCATTTTTATGTCACAGAAGAAGAACGAAAGCTAATCCGCAGGAAGATGATAGAATCAAAAACCAAGAACATGGGAGCTTATCTGCGTAAGATGGCAATCGACGGCTACATCGTCAACACAGATACAACTCCTCTGAAGAAACAGTATGAGGAAATGCACAAGATTGGCATAAATATCAACCAGATTGCAAAAAAGGTAAATACCACCGGAGATCTATATCCGGAAGAAATGCAAGAATTGAAAGAGATGGTGAAAGAACTATGGCATATATTAAGATCTTCCCCATTAAAGTAACAGACAAGAAAGCTCTGGACTATATCACGAATCCAGACAAGACTGATGAAAAACTGCTGGTTTCCAGTTTTGGCTGTTCCCCGGAAACTGCTGATCTCGAATTTTCCATGACTAGAGAAATGGCAAAAAAGAATGGAATGGACAAAGGTGATAACCTGGCATTTCATCTGATCCAGTCATTTAAACCTGGAGAAGTTGATGCCGAAACTGCCCATCGCTTAGGACAGCAATTTGCAGCCGAAGTACTGAAAGGAAAATATGAATACGTGATCAGTACCCATGTTGATAAAAAGCACATTCATAACCATATCATCTTCAACGCTGCAAGCTTTGTTGATCATCACAAGTATGTTTCCAATAAGCGGAGCTACCATAAACTCTGCAGAATCAGTAATCGTATCTGCCTGGAAAATGGACTTGCCACCAGTATGCCAACCGGAGAAAAAGGAAAAAGCTATAAAGAGAACATGGAATATCATCGTGGCACCAGTTGGAAAGCCAAGCTACGTGTTGCAGTTGATAAAGCAATCTGGACTTCCATCAACTATGAGGAATTTCTACAAAAAATGCAGTTAGCTGGATATGAAGTCCGGCAGGGAAAGCATCTTTCTTTCCGTGCACCGGAACAAAAAAATTTCACTTATATGAAATCTCTGGGAAGTTATTATACGGAAGAAAACGTCCGCATCCGCTTAGCTAAAAATCGTAGCAAAGTGAAAACTCCAAAACATCTGTCCAGAGAAGCTCGCCTGTATATCAATATCTCCACGTATGTAACGACTGGCAATCGAGAAGGATTTGAACATTGGGCAAAACTCAATAATCTAAAAGAGGCAGCCCGCACCTTCAACTATCTTTCAGAAAATAACCTACTGAATTATGAGGATTTCAGGCAGCATGTTTCTGATGTTGATGCTTCTGTTAAAGCGGCTGATCAGAGAATAGCACACATCACCAGTGAGCTAAGCACGCAGAAAGTCATTCAGAAACACTGTGATTCTTACCGGCTCTGCCGTAAAGTGATAGAAGATTGCAAATCTGCAAAAAATCCAAAAGAATACCGTTCCAAGCATCTGGCAGAATACCAACTCCACGATTCACTAAAAAAAGAGCTTCAGGATCTCGGTGTTACCAAAATCCCTAGCTCTGAAAAAATCCAGAAGCGGATTGAAAATCTTGAATCTGAACAAGCTGCTA
This sequence comes from Blautia sp. MSK.20.85, assembly GCF_013317245.1. Taxonomy (NCBI): domain Bacteria; kingdom Bacillati; phylum Bacillota; class Clostridia; order Lachnospirales; family Lachnospiraceae; genus Blautia; species Blautia sp. MSK.20.85. The sequence continues at coordinate 21,270 of NZ_JAAIUN010000040.1, read as the reverse complement.
CCGTCCGGGAAAAACAGAAATTACAGAAAAAGCAGAAAACACTGGATATCATTCAGCAAAATTTCTCTGTGCTGCTCGATGCTCCTGAAATCAATTCAGACTTACTTCCGGCAAAACGGGAACCTGTTTCTGTCACAAGAGATAAATAAGATTGCACTGACAACTCAATTATTCTCTTCCAAATCTTCCCAAGGTTTCAGACCCATTTCCTCCCAGGTGACACCATACGGTGCACCTCCGGAGGTATAACCGGCAATAACGAAAAATCTGTCATCTTGCAAGATTTCTTCTTTAGCCAGATTATCTCTTGTTTCTTGTTTCCGTCTTGCTCGCCTCTGCTGCTTCTTTTGTTTCGCAACAGCTGCTTTTTCTTCCGGCGTTTTCTTATGTTTTTTTGCCATAAGTGTTTCTATTATAATTCCATTCTGAATGTCTCTCAGGATACGTTCTTCATAACTCTTTTCACGCTTTTCAACAATTTTATAAAATTCTTCATATTCCGTTTTAGGAGCAAGCGATTGAACTGCCGTAAACAAACTTTTGCATATATCATTCATTTCAGTAGCATCCGGCATTCGCTGATTCTCAAGATAAAACTTCAAGTGCATTTTGTATGTTTTATCTGCTATTGCACTCTTCTGTTTTTATTTTAAGTCTTTATAGCTTCTGTCGTTCCTCTGCATCTACAATTCCTCATCTGCCTTCTTTCTCCCGTGCCATCAAAAGCATTTTTTCAAAAGACTGAGCGAATCTTTCATCATCTTCCTCCGTCCGCTTCTTCGGTCCCTTGACATGACATTTACGGGAACTTCTTCTGGCTTTTTTACTCAGGTGACGTTCCATTAGCATCTGATCAATATTATCATCCGTGTACCATTTACCTGATTGATGAATAGCATAAGCACCTTTTCCCAATGCCATTGCAGCCACACCATAGTCCTGTGATACGACAATATCTCCTTTATGGCAGATACTAATCAGTTTATAATCTACTGCATCTGCTCCTGCACCGACAACAACAACTTTACTATAAGTCGATGACAGAACATGGTTTGTATCACACAACAACATTACCGGAACACTATTATCTTTTGCAATCTTTTCAATGATCGCAACCACTGGGCAGGCATCTGCATCAACAAATATTTGCATCTTTCTATTTCTCCTCTGAACCATTATAAGAATAAGCTCTGCTGTTCGTATTCTGCCTCTCGTTTTAGCTGAACCGGTACCTGATGCAGAATTTGCTCCATTTTCCTGTCATCGAACCAATCTTTCAGCTGTCCTTTTTCCAATATCAGCGGCATACGATCATGTACTTTTATCATAGATTCATTGGCTGCTGTAGTCATAATCACAAATCGTCGTTCATTCTCAAACCAATCACAGAAGCCAGCCATATACAATACTGGTGCATCATATCTGGAAAATGTATTTTTCTCTTTTAACCGATTCCATTCATAGAACCCACTTGCCGGTATCAAAATGCGGTGATAGAGGATTCCATTTCGAAAAGAAGGTTTGTCCATAACAGATTCTGCTCTTGCATTTATAACCAGATTCTTTCCTTGTGACAATGGATATCCCCACTTGCAAACATCCAGTTTCAATCCATGTTCTGATTTTTCAATGATCGGTGCTACATTGGTTGGAAAGATATCTCCTGCAAAATGTTCCTGCCGGATCCGTTGGTCTATATCATGCACTACTTTTTCGATTTCATCTGCCATATCAGAATCAATATAATATCTACCACACATAATACTTCCTTCACTTATAGATTCTATTTCATCAAATATACATCATTTATTTCTAGGCACTTTAAACTCAGTTAATCTATAATTTTGAATCCACCCCATACATTCTTCACCATCTTCATTCTCCCAAATTATCTGTCGCCACTTTTTATATTTATCTATAAATCAAAATATAGTTTTTGACTATCTCTTTATAAGTTCTCATAAGCCGGTATAGCCTGTATTTACAGGCTTTCCGGCATTTTTCAAATCGGAAGAAGCTCTTATATATTCTCATTTCCCCTCATGTTTTCGCGTCCAAAAGTAGTAAATCAAGTAGTAAAACCTCTATCTACTACTAAGCAATCAGCCGTTCCATTTCTGCCATTGCACTATCAGAGGTAGCATGGGCGTAATAGTTCAGCGTCATGTTGATGTTGGAATGTCCCATGATATACTGCAATGCTTTCGGGTTCATTCCGGCGTTTGCTAAATTGGTACAGAACGTATGGCGTAGGGTATGGGGCGTTGTCACTTTCGGTAAGGCTTCCTCATGGCTTTTGTTGTACTTCTTCACAAGCCCCCGGAACATGGTTTCAAAGTTGACTGCTACTTTCGGTAGCCCGTTCCGGTTAAGGAATAAAAATCTGCTGTAACCGCCGACAATAAAATTGTCTGCCCGTCCCCTGTCATTCAGCACACGCTTGAACGCTTCATAGACTTTGGTACTCATTGGAATTTGTCTGATACCGCTTTTTGTCTTTGGCGTTTCAACATGATACCCAACTCCCGATACTTTCAAAAGCTGGTGGTCTACGTTGATTAGCTTATGCTCAAAGTCAATATCGCTTTCAGTCAGTCCGCAGAGTTCAGAAATGCGAAGCCCTGTTCCTAACAGTATGATAATCTCGTCGTAATACTTCTGATAGACTTTATCACTCTGCACAAAGGACAGGAAAGACGCTTCCTGTGTTGGGGATAGAGGTACCTTTGGTTCGGTGTTATCTTCTAAAACGGTGTTCAACTGGAAGTCAAAGGGATTTTTCCTAATGCAATCGTCCTGTATGGCTGTGTAAAAGGCAGCTTTCAGAGAACGCTTGTGATTGTTGATTGTCTTGAATGAATAGCCCTTATCTTTCATGCGTAAAGCCCATTCTTTCGCGTCGGACAGCTTCACGCTCTCAATGCTGCAAGCTCCAAGACTATCTTCTTCCAAAATCCTCATAAGCTGCTTGCGCCCCTGTTTTGTGCCATGCCGTACATTTGCCCGGTGCCTTATCTGCTTTGCGTAGAGTTGGCAGACAGTCATTTTCTTTCCCAACGTGTCAATCCCGTCGTCAAGGTCTTTCTGTATCTCTTTTTCCTTTTCCCGAAGCGAAATATCTTCACGTTTTCCCGCCGGGGTCTTGTCGGTAGGTACTAACTTCCAAGCGTAAACAAATTGCGGGTTCCCAAAGGTATCTATATATTTGTAAGCATATCTTCCGTCTTTTCTCTGGCTCTCTCCTGTGCGTAAAATGCGGTTCCTGTTATCTCGTCTTTTCTCCGACATTGTTCGTCATGCTCCTTTCCATGACGGAAAGAGCCTTGATATGCTTGTATCTATTATACCACATTCAAGGCTCGATTTCACTATATAACTTCCAAAGTGTCAATGAATTTTTCAAACTGTTTTCGCTTGATTTGAATACGGTTGCCGTTCATAATCACCCACCCGGCAGCCGGGTTTTCTTCCGCTAATTTACGCAGCTTGTTTTCCCCGATACGGAAATATTTTGACGCTTCCTCAATGGTGAGCGTGTACTTCTCCCAGATAGGCACATCAGTAATATTCATTAAAATGTCCCCCTTTCAATAGAGTACAATAGTTTCAAAAGTAGAAAGAGAGCTTTAATCGGACGGTTATTAGCATAACCTCATGGGAATTGCACCCCCGCATGGTTCTCATGCAGCCCTACCCATTGCCTGCGACGCTCTTAACGCTCGGACTGTGGCTGTAAGGAAGTATCATTGTATATTTTGCGTGTCGTCGCCCGCAAGCCGCTACACTTGCTTTCCGGCGCGGTGTTGGTCGCTCGGCTGTCCGGGTGGGGATAACCTCACCCGGATAGCGTCATGGCGCACCCGCCGTATGGCTCGGCGCAAAAGGAACGTATCCGATTTGCCCTATGCTGCGCCGCCGTTATCTTGCGCCGCTTTCTTTGTCAAGGTTCAGAATGGCTTTGCTGCCGCGTCAGCAGCGGAACGGAAAAGGGGGAGAGAGAAAGCGTCCCGCCGCCGCTGCGGTTTATTCCTCTGCCTTAAAGGTGAGGACAGCCATCATCAGTTTTGCTTGCAGCCGTTCCCGAATGTCGTGGTCTACGCCAAAATAGACGTTCCCGCGCTCGTCGTACAGCTTCCGCATGGAGAGGCGGGCTATGTAGCCGCTGAAATGCTGCAAGACAATCTTCATAGCGTCCGGGTCGCCCTTTGTCGCTGCCAAAATGACAGGATAGGGAACAAGGGCTTTTTCCGGGTAGCCGGGTTCGTTACCATTCGTCCCATTCATCAGCATTTTCCTCCAGATATTTTTTTAGTAGCTCAAAAGAGCTTGTCCGCCTGTACTGTATCGTGCTTCTCGACGTATCGAACAGCTCCGCAATCTCGGTGTCGTTCATTCCCTCGAAATAGTACAGGAGTACGGCTTTGCGCTTTTCTTCCGGCAAAGTACGGATTGCTTCAAGAAGCAGCTTCGGCGCGATTTTCTTCCCGGCTCTTTCAAAGGCGGTTTCCCCTTTGAAATATTCATCAAAGGTATGAAGCTGCCGCGCTTCTTCTAAGGTCAAGTCGGAAAAGGTAATCTCCTTTGCCTTATGCCTGTGCAGCTCTTTGTGAGCGTCACACGCTTCATTGTGCAGTACCGTATTGCAAAACTTCTGGAAAGCGCACTGTTTTATAAACTCCCTGCGATTAGGTTCCACATTCTCACCCCCCTTTCTCGTTGGAAAGTTGGTGGTGCTTCCCCCTTTTCGCGGGGCAATACTGCCTTTTGAAAAAAACGCCGAAGATTTTCGGATTTTTTTCAAAAAATTTTTTGAGCAGCAAAATACGCCTGTCCGAAAAGCCCGGACAGGCGTATAGGTATTGTAAGTAGTATTTAGATGATTAGACAGTTCATATTCAAGGGTGGAGAGGTTCCCGACGGTGGTCGGGCTTTTTTTGATAAGTCAATGACCGTCGGATTTTGTCGATAGGGTATGTGCTTCATGGCGGCTACCTCCTTTAGCCGCCGCTTTTAACAGTGATACCGCGTCATTTCATCAGAAAATAAAAAGAAACGGCGGCTTTGATTTTTCAAAGCTGCTGCGGAAATCAAAGAACGACAAGCAACAGTTCTGATTTTGCTCCAATATGGTTATTGGGGGCACAAATTAAAATCAAAAAAGAGCCGATAACAGCAGTATTTCAAACTGCATATTATCGGCTCTGCGTCTGTGCGTCTGGCTCTTTTAATTAAATTATTTTTGTTGTTTTTTGGCTTTATTATATGTATTAGCTAATTGTCCACAAGCTGCTTTAATCTCTCTACCATGAGAAACTCTCATGGTAACTTCAAGTCCTGTTTGCTCTAATTGATGTTTGAACGCAACCATTTCTTGTTTTTGTGGTGCTCTAATTTTTGAATTACTCGTCGGGTTGTATTGCAGCACGTTAATCATAACATTTTTGCCCTTAAACCATTTTGCAAGTTGCCTTATATCTGAGGAACGGTCATTTATACCTGGTAAAAGTAAATACGCAAATACCACTTTTCGATTATGCCTTTGTGAATAGGACAATGCTTGCTTAACAACATCTTCAATAGCGTACATGTGCATATGAGGAATGATACAGTTTCTCGCAGCCTGTGTTGCTGCATGTAAAGATATTGTCAACTGAATTTTTAGATGTTCTTCGCGCAATTTTTTTAATTGATTAACTGGACCAACTGTTGATACGGTAATGCCGTCGGTTGGAAAGTTAAGTCCATTTCTATCTCGAAGAATATGGATTGCTGCAATCAAGTTGTCGTAATTGAATAAAGGTTCTCCCATTCCCATAAAAACGATACGATTTACTTTTTGACGTATCAATATGACCTGCTGCACAATTTCAGACGGTGTTAGATTACGAACAAAACCATTGCGTCCGGACTCACAAAAAATACAGCCAACAGAACAACCAACTTGCGTACTTACGCAAACAGTCCCACCATCTCGCCGTTTAATAAAAACCGTTTCGATATACCTGTTGTCTTTCAATTCATAAACATACTTTTCAGTATCGCTACTTTTATAGACTTTTTTTGTTGATATTGATAGATTTTTTTTGTGAAATGGCTGTTTATATAATTCCGTATATAAGGCTCTTGCTTTATCCTCTCCAATTACTTCCGACATTTCTTTGTAAGTAAATCCGTATGGGTCATTCAATATTTCCGTAGGTGTACTTTTAGGTAAGTGTTTCATTTAATATCCTTCCTTTTCAAAATTAAAAAGTTTGTTTTTCAGAGTTTTTGATTATGATTTCTAATTTTTCAACATCAACGATATGTGTTAATTTACATTTAGGGCAGAAAAGAGGAAAATTTCTTAATACCGTATTATAAAATACTTGAACCCTCGTCTTTCCGTTACAAATTGGACATTTTATCCAATATTTTTCAAGCATAATATTTCTCCTTTTGCGCAAAAAAATACAGGTCAATTCTCAACATGAGCATTGACCTGCATTTATACATATAACACTACAACAAAATTAAGGCATAGTTTTTATACTATGTCTATACATCGTTAGTTTTGTTGTATAGCATACGCAAAATAAGCATGACAAAAAAGCCCATATTGAAAATGGGAAAAATCTTTTTTGATTTCAATGCTTATCGAATACGCATGCTATGTAACATAAACATTTCCCCCTTTTAATAATACTATACAAAAAAAGCGGATAGTTGTCAACATATACATATGAATTATTTTGGCTAACTAATAGAACAGTGTAGACATATCCAAGAAGAAAGGTGAACAGTAAAATGTAATAGGGTGAATAATTATGGCAAAAAGACCAGTACCAAAATACGACTTCAAGGCTTTTGGGGCAGCGATAAAGGCGGCGCGGACAGGGCGCAAGGAGAGCCGCAAGAAAGTGAGCGACGAAATGTTTATCTCGCCGCGCTACCTTGCGAACATTGAGAACAAGGGGCAGCACCCAAGTTTACAGATTTTCTTTGAGCTTATGCTCCGCTACAATATATCCGTAGACCAGTTCCTTTTGGAAACGCCGCCGGAAAAGAACACGCAGCGGCGGCAGCTTGACGCGCTCCTTGACGGTATGAGCGATCCCGTCCCTTGTCTACCCGCTATTACCGACAGCGGCAATATAAGGACATCATTTCTCGTTGTCGCCGTTATGACTACCGTTGCACTTTGCCCCGATTTCACATCGACTGTTTGACTGATCAAGCATTGCAGAATGCCCTCTTGCGGCACGATTCCCGTAAACGCATTTTCATCTGCGGCAGGCGACACCACGGCAATCATATCGGTTGGTCCTACACCATCATATACTTGAAATTTTGCTTTCAACTCTGCATACTCCGGTAAGGTACTCAAAAAATTATCTGCCTCTACATTGAGGGCAAATCCTGTATAATGCACTATCGCTACGGGATAATTACTCGGTACGCTTTCATTGGATGGGGCAATAGAGGTAATTGTACCATCCACCGGAGATTTCAATTCTTTGCCGTTCACAGTTCCAATAATTTGCCCGGCAGTGATTTTTTCTTCTAATTCTACCGCTGTATTAAATATGCCATTTTCGGGTGAGGAAATAATAAACGGTACTGCCGGAACAATAGTCGTTTGCGTTGAAACGGTTGGAGTAATTGTCCCTCGTACAACTGATACCGTTTTTTCTGCGGATGTTGCGCTATCTGTAAGATTGTTTTCGTCTGTCTGCCCAATTGCAGAGCAGGCAGATAGCGTAAATACAAGAAACAAAATAGAACATAGCAGCATTTGTTTTCTTAGCAACTTCATCATTCCTCCTTATGCTGTATCACAAAAAATACGAGCCTCTATCTTGATACTTTTATTGTACCAAAACAGAAGCCCGTATTTTCTTGATTGCTCGTAAGGTATTCCTCTTTTTTTCTATGCAAATTCTTACAATTTTCCTACGCCAACGGCAAAGTAATTGAAAACTTGTTTTGATCCTCTTGGCTCTCTGCAACGATTGTACCATTGTGTAGTTCAACAATCTGCTTTGCAATCGCCAAACCTAATCCAGCTCCTCCACTGCTTGTACTTCTCGCTGCGTCAAGCCGATAAAACTGCTCGAAAATCCTGTTTAACTTTTCTTCCGGCAGAGTATCGCCGTGGTTACAAAAAATAATGCTGACCGTATCTTCCTGACATTGTGCGCTGATCGTGATATCCGTATTTTCAAAACTGTAGATAACCGCATTTCTCAAAAGGTTATCAAAAACACGCTGAATTTTGTCTGCGTCACATCGAAGCATTATATCATCATCAACACAAAGATTACATTGCAAATTCTTTGATTTGAGCATAGGCTTAAATTCATATACAAGTTGCTCCAGCAGGCGAGTTAAATTGATTTTCGTGTATTGTAATGTAATATCGTATATATTGAATCGTGTTATCTCGAAAAACTCGTTAATCAGATCCTCTAACCGTTCTGCCTTACCAAGAGTGATTGAAAGGTACTTTTCTCGAAGTTCCTTTGAGATTTGCGACTCATCACGCAGTAAAGTAAGATACCCGATTACAGAAGAAAGCGGTGTTTTCAAATCGTGTGCAAGATACATAATCAGGTCATTTTTTCGCTGCTCATTTTCTTTTGCAAGCCTTGCATTACTTTCAGCCTCTTGTTTTAACTGATTGATGTTAGCGGCGATTTCACTCAACTCCGGGGACATTTCAATGTAACTGACATTCTGATCGAACATTTTTCCTGTCGCAGCCTGTACCTCGTACACATAGGCGACTACTTTTTTCAAAAGTAGGTATGTCATGTATATAATACAGCCACCCCACACGATTACAGCCACTATATAAAGATATACTGTTCTGTAATACAAGTAATAATACAAAACATACTTGCGGAGAATTTCCTCTGCCATAATTCCTAAAAGAAAAGTACCGCCAAAAATAAGCACAGAGCAAATCGCACATTGAATTACATACCCTTTGAACAAGGTAGAGAGCAGATAGTTTTTTTCTTTTTTATTCAATTTCATACCCTACCCCCCAAACAGTTTTAATGAACTTCGGATTTTTTGAAGGTTCATTCAATTTTTCCCGAAGCCGCCCAATGTGCGCCATTACCGTATTGTTACTGTTGCGAAGATACTTTTCTTTCCACACGGCTTCAAATAATTCCTCCGAGGCGACAACTTTACCCTGATGTTCGCACAGATACCACAGAATAGAAAACTCCAACGGAGTCAAGGCTATTTCTTTGCCATACAAGTAGCACTTGTGGCTGACTCTGTTTATCAGTAGACCTCTGATGTCATACTCGTCTTTTTCTTCGGATTGGCTCAAATTAGGACTGTTATAGCTCTGATAACGCCTTAATTGCGTCTTTACTCTTGCCACAACCTCTAAAGGATTAAACGGTTTCGTTATATAATCATCCGCACCAATCGTAAGCCCCATAATCTTGTCGCTATCCTCAATTTTGGCGGTAAGCATAATAATAGGGAAGTAAAACTTTTCCCGAATTTTTTGGCAAAGTCGAAAACCATCAATATCCGGCAGCATAATATCAAGTATCGCTAAATCAATCTGCGACTGTTTGATACATTTCATCGCCTCTAACCCATTATAACATTTATATACTGAATAACCATCGTTACTCAAATACACTTCAAGCAGATCAACGATTTCTTTTTCGTCATCCACAATTAAAATCTTCTTGTTCATTGATCCTACACCTCATTTTCGGGTACGGCTTCCATTATGTCGCCAAAATCACACTCTAAGTATTCGCATATATTCAACAGCACGGGAAGGGTAACATTTTCATTTTTTCCGAGTTTCGCAAATGTACTTTTGCTTGCCCCGACCGCTTCTCGTAATTGACTCTTTTTCATTCCCTTGTCAATCAGAAGTTTCCAAAGTTTGTTGTACCGTACTTTCATTTCCGCACCTCCACCCAAATATAGTTTGTATTATAGCACTTTGAGAGTGAAATCGCAATTATTAAGTCTGTATTTTGAGACTTTTAGTTTTCAAACCGGCACAATATCTTTCTGATATGTAATCCAACCGCCTGCAAAATGCAGGCGGCTTGTGTATTTTAATAGGCAGGTGCGCCGTAGCCAAGAATCTCGTAATAACCGATAGAATACTCATTGACTCGGCAACTGTCGCCGGAGTTGCCCTCGACCGTATAAACCTTGCCGTTTTCGACCTTTTGAACAATACCCGTATGGTCGGATAATCCATCCTGACCACTTTCGTCTGCCCAATCGAAGAAAATAATCATTCCGGGGGCAGGCTCGGCGCTGCCATCCAGCCATTGTCCACGATCCTTAAACCATTGTACTCCGTTGACACAGCCTGCATATTTTGGGATAACTCCAGCGTCGATATAGCCGCACTCGTTGGCACACCAAGATACAAAGCAAGCACACCATTCTACACGGGAGTTAAAACCGTACCACGACCAATACGGCTGACCGCCCACATTGCCAACCAGAGAGAGTGCAACGGTCACGATCTGTCCGTCGCCGCCTGTAATGCCGTAAAGCACCTGTGACCAAAGGTAATTGTTTTCATCTGCAAGCAGTTCAGCGAGGTAGCCTTTCTGTTCTTCGTTAAAACCATATTGCGCCGCCATTTCCTCGGCAGTCTTGTGGCTGACGGTAATATACAGATAGGTTTGTGTGACCGTGCTTTCAGTTTCCACGATATTACCGTGTCCGTCATCGGTTTCGGTAATAACTGTTTCGGTCTTGCTCTCTGTTCGGGAAGATATTTGATTCATCTCCCAAAAGATGTCTTTTAAGAGTTGCTTTTTGCCATCGTCCATTGTGGCAACCTCTTGGGGGTTATCTTGATCCGTATTCGTTTTTACAGAGTAAACGGCAAGCACCTCTTTCCAAACGGCTCTGCTGCCACTCATTTCAAGAACATCATAGGATACCGAGTTCTTTTCCTCTTGCAGCTTGGTATCGTATTCGGTATTGATTTCCTGCACAACGGTCTGCATACTCATTCCAGTGCCGGAATCTTCGTCTGAGAAGAAAATGCCAAATACTGAGCCGAGGATCATACCAATCAGGCAAATCACGATAATAACCAAAACCGCCACCCAGCCGCCTGCGGCGATAGCGGCAATCAAGGCTTTCGTTCCGGCAATAATCGCTTTAATGGCAAGTGCGGTCGCTTTGGCAATCGCCTTTACCGTAACCACGGCGGCTTTTGCCGCAGCCCTTGCCGCTTGTGCTGCTCTCTGTGCAGTTTTAACCGTAATGATTGAATCCACCTAAAAATCCTGGATTGCTATGCCCCCGCTTATGCCCCTTGTCATCATAATGGTTTAAACCGCCAAAGAATCCTGGTCGACTCTCACCTACTTTATGCCCGTTATTGTCATAATGATTCATACCACCAAAAAAGGAAGGCGAACTATGTCCGATTTTCTTTCCATTTGCATCATAGTCGTTCATACCACCAAAGAATCCTGGTCTGCTCTCGCCTACTTTTTTCCGTTTGCATCATAATGGTTTATGGATCCAAAGAATCCTGGTCTGCTATATCCTTTTTTACTCATAATGTCATCCTCCTGACTCTATTAGCCTCTTGTTTGATCTCAGAATAACACACTTTTCTCATTTGGAAGTCGCATAACAGGCGACATTCTTTTATCGCATTTACATTCATTATACCATTTATAATTCTTCCGACAATACGCAATAAAGCCGGAAGCCACGTTATCATCCATGACCTCCGACTCGTTCTGCTTATTCTACACTGTCCTTACACCCAAATCAACTCCTCTCTCCGTTTTATCTTTTCCCTGCTTTTCTTGAATAATCCTCTTATTGATCTCAAGCCGTTCATGAATGGATAATTTCTTATCTTTTCCATCTACCGCCTGCTTCTGCTGTGCCGGTTTTCTATCTGTTTTTCCTACATCCTTAACAACTTCATTCGCTTCGGTACTTGTTACCCTCTCATCTGCTCTTCCTTCATATCTTTCTGCTATCTGCTGTTCTCGTCTCTCCTTCACACCTTTTTCCTCCAGATTGCAAAAACTCTGCAGATACGGAAGCACATGATTCTGCATGTCTGTCAGATCTTCCATATACTTTTGGAACTCTTCACTTCCTTTGCCTTTCTGGTAATTGATCCAATACTCATCTGTAAGCTTCATTTCATTATCATACTTCAACTGACTCACAATACCGCCATGTCCATTTCCAATATCCATTGACTTCTTAAAATGATGCAGCATCTGTTCACCTTTTTCCGCATAATATACAGTCACATATATCTTTGCAATTTTTGTAGGTTCCTCTGTCTTCGGATCACGTTTTGCATACCATTCTTTATCCATTTCTGCTGTTTTTGCATCCAGCTCAGACAGCTTCTGACATCTTGGATTCATGAGATCACTTTCTTCACAATAGTTTACATACACCATTGGTTCCATATCCTTTGGAAGTTCAGGTTCATAGGCTTTCAGTCTTTCAATCAATACTCCTGCACGAACAGACAGATCGCATTCTTCGTCTACAATATCCTTCAGATATGAAATATAGGAATGAATATTTCCACTTCTCAAATCCAGCATTACTTCCTGCACCGTATTTTCTCCCCTCTCCACATTATCTCGATACTCATACGGATCAAAAGCTTCTGCAATCTCATCCAGTGCCTCTGCCAGCTGTTCTGTGGTCATTTTCTCAGGATACATTGCTTCTCGAACATCCCTCATCGGTACATACTTGTAGTCCGGCAATGCTTCATGAATTTTCTCGATCCCTTCCCGTACCAGTGCAAGTTCTCCATAAAATCGAACATCATCCATCAGATCTCCGAATACGGTATTCCCTTTAACGATCGCAAATTCGGCTTCATCATAGTAACTGTCTTCCGGATCACGATAAATAATTCCCATTGAGCATCCCAGATACGCAGTTTTAGGATTCTCCCTATATTTTTCATAGACCGCAGCAATCTGATTAACATCGGTACTTTTTTCATAAGCTCCCATATCATGGAACTCATCACATTCTGTGGCGAAATATTCCAGATAAGGCTCTTTCTTCGGTGGCATATTATTAAGGACGTTATCAATCATGTTATAATTCGCCTCTTCCAGTTCCTCCACCTTTGCCAAAGGCTTATATTCGCCCTGGCTTTTCTGAATCTCTGCCATTACAACTTCATCCATTTCTTCTACTTTTTCCATCAACTGATCATAATCTCCACGGATGCGTTCTCCAGTCCAGCCTTCGTCTTCCAGAAGTTCCTCTGCCGCTTCTTCAATAGAAATTTGATCATTTTCATAGACGCCACCATCCATCAGACGAAAATCTTCATCGTAAAACGAATAATCATATCCTTCTTCTGTTCTCTGAATAGCAAAGTAACGTTCTCCTACCTCATATGCCAGTTCACTAAGAACCTGTTCTTCCAGATTCAGGAAAGAATCCAGCTGTTCAAAACTGATACTGTCTACAAAATGAGCGGTTACTTTTTCCCCGTCATTCAGAACTATGATATCACTGACAGACAGGGAATGCCCACGGAAATCTTCCGGTCTATCAATGTTGAACCTTTCAAAAATATCATCCAGTGACATATTTCCCGATAATTCCCCAACATAGACCAGCTTATAATCTTCTTTTTTTATCTGCATACCATGACTTTCAATAAAGCGCATATTCATAAATGCATAGTTTTCGCCCGGTGAATCGTCCTTGATCTGATAAATACCAAAGGTTCGCCTTGTTCCTAACAACAGGTTTGCCTCTTTCAAAGACTGAATCTGCGGATATTTCTGCATTTCCCATTCCAGGTTACGGAAACGCTCCAGTTCTGTCATAGACATCTGATAATGCTCCGGTCCTCGTTCAATTTCCATGCGTTCCGTGACATACATTGGTGATGAAAAATTAGTGATCAGATAGATATCTGCTCCGGCATCGTATAATTTCAGTGCTTCTTCCTGCTCAATGACACTCATAGGCTCCTGAAATGCTCCAAAATCTTCATCGGCATAATCCAGGTCATTCTCCTCTATCCGTTCCCACATCTGCGATTCCATGCCAAACAGACCTTCATGCGCCTGTATCATTTCTTTACTTGCATACTCTCCCTTGCTGCCATCGCTGCCCAGGCAATAAATCTTAGAACCCATTCTGTGATAATCCAAAGCTGCTTCTTTTCTAAGCGGCACCATGTCTTCTGCTGTATATCCATAATCACGTAATTCCAGCTTACCTATGGTTGGATCTGGTAGATCCTGAATATCCATTCTTGCATCATCCAGTAGATCCTCTACCCCTTCTTCATCTGCCTGGATCACTGCATCTGCTAGATTTCTTACCAGAGTCCTAACTTTCTCTTCCTCACCGATCAGATTCGCATATTCAAAAAGCTGTTCTTTTACATCTGTTGGAAATTCTATGCCTCTACGCTCTGCCTGACTGATCTGTCCCTGCGTGTATTCCTGCATTTTCTGTGTTTCTCTACCCGTTATCCTGTTTCTTGCCATATAAATTCCTCCTGTGTTCTAAAAAATGGCATAACCGACAGAACCTTCTTCTACCAAATTATGCCATCTTTCCTCTTTATTCCAGACCGAAGTCCCGTTTTCTGGTTTCCTTGCCAGTTTCACTTTCCCGCTGACTCTTTTCCTTATAAATCTGCAGTTTCTCATGGATAGAACCTCGTGCCGGTCTTTCTTCTTTCTCTTTTGATTCCGACTGCTCTGTTTCTGTATCTTCCCGTTCATCCATATTGAGAAGTGCATTTAACTCTGACAGTCGCTCCAGTTTTTGGTTCAGTTCCTCTTCTTTTGGAAATGGCTTCCCGACTTCCTCTTTGGCGTTTGTCATCTGCTCCTGTACCGTTTCCAGCCGTTGTTCTGCTTCTGCCAGTTTCTCCGGATAACTTTCTAAAAGATTATTGATACGAGTGATATTTCCTAGAGCATCGGCTCCCAATCGAACTTTAGCTACCGATTCATGCTTTACAGACAGGATAAACTCTTTGCTCCAACTGTCGAATTGGATTCTCATGTTAAATCCCTGATAGCTTCCAATATCCATAGCTGCATCCACAGACTTAATTTCTTTGCAGACCGCCAGAAGAGCCGCTCCTGCCTCTTTCTTTTCTGTGAACACTTTGCCACTGATTTCCATAGAAAACTGCTCTGGATCTGTGATTTTGTACTCAGAAAAATGAGCGATGTCTGCCTTGTAGCTGTCAATGATCTCTGTCAGTTTTGCAATCTGTTGTGGAAAATTCCTTGCAATATCATCTTCCAGTCGATACTGGTTATTCATGTGGTTGGCTTTTAAAAGTTTTAATTTTGCCACATCAACATCCAATGCCATCTTCTCTTTTACTGCCGGATTTCCGGTTGCAAGAGCTTTGACCTCTGCATAGGAAAGTGCCGCTTCGTCTACATCTTCACAGCTTCGCACAGGTGCTTTGCTGGTCATAATCTGAGAAATGAATTTCTGCTTGTTCTCAATCAACTGCCACATGTAGCTGTCAAATGTGGATTCAGTTACATACCGGAAGATATGAACCTTTTTATTATGGTTTCCCTGACGGATAATACGTCCTTCCCTCTGTTCCAAGTCAGATGGTTTCCAGCCAATATCCAGATGATGCAACGCAATCAGACGATCCTGCACATTGGTTCCTGCACCCATCTTTGCTGTAGAACCAATCAAAAAACGAACCTGTCCGGATTTCACTTTTCCAAACAGCTCCGTCTTCTTTGCTTCTGTATTTGCATCATGAATAAAAGCAATCTCTTTTTCCGGCACTCCTTTTTCCATCAGTTTCCGTTTCAGGTCGTCGTAGACATTAAAACTGCCATCGCCTTTCGGTGTACTCAAATCACAGAAAATCAATTGTGCTGATTTCTGTGCTGCTGTGTCTTTCCAGATTTCATAGCTTTTCTCTGCACAGACTGATATCTTGCTTTCCGGATTGTCTGGCAATAATTCGTTCACTAAACGCTGATCCAATGCTAACTTTCTTCCATCATTGGTGATTTTCAGCATATTATCAACCGCGGCATCTACTCCGCCATTTCTGACAACTTCCGCACGTTCTCCAAGGCTTTCTACGATTTCTTTCTGCTGTTCCGTTGGTTTCAGCACCACTGTTTCATATTCTGCTTCCGGCACAGGAAGCTTTAACTGATCGGAAGTCTTGATATCTGCAATCTCCTTGAACATATTCATCAGTTCCGGGATATTATAAAACCGTGCAAATCTGGACTTTGCACGATATCCTGTTCCTTCGGGAGCAAGTTCGATGCTCGTGACAACTTCTCCAAAAGTGGAAGCCCAGGAATCAAACAGTCCAAGTCCCATATTTTGTAATTTACTGTTCTGCAGATATCGCTGCATAACATATAATTCCGTCATACTATTGCTGATTGGTGTGCCCGTGGCAAAAGTAATGCCTTTTCCTCCAGTAATCTCATCCAGATACTGACATTTATTGAACATATCTGCCGACTTCTGTGCTTCGTTCTGTGCAATCCCGGCTACATTCCTCATTTTTGTATAGAGAAACGCATTTTTATAGCTGTGTGCTTCATCTACATACAAGTGATCTACTCCCAGTTCTTCAAACGTAACTACCTGATCTTTTTTTTCTTTCTGATTCAGCTTTTCCAGCCTTGTCTGCAGTGTCTTTCTGGTTTTTTCAATCTGTTTGACGGTATAACGTCCGCCATCCTGTTCATACCTTGCACTCTGAATCGCCATTTCCAGATCATCAATCTGCTTCCGCAGCATAGCTTCCTGCCTCTCATCAGAGATTGGTATACGCTCAAACTGGGAATGACCAATAATAATAGCATCGTAATTTCCCATAGCGATTCTGGCACAGAACTTTTTCCGATTCGCCGGTTCAAAATCTTTCTTGGTTGCCACCAGAATATTGGCACCTGGATATAACTGCAGGAATTCTGCTCCCCACTGCTCCGTCAAATGGTTTGGAACGACAAAGAGGTTTTTCTGAGATAATCCCAGACGTTTGCTCTCCATTGCAGCCGCTACCATCTCGTAGGTCTTCCCAGCTCCTACTACATGAGCAAGAAGCACATTATCACCATAAAGCTGATGTGCGACTGCATTTTTCTGGTGTGGGCGAAGCTCAATTTCCGGATTCATTCCAGGGAATGTCAGATGGCTGCCATCATATTCACGAGGTCGGATACTGTTAAATCGTTCATTGTAAACTTTTACCAGTCTTTCACGCCTCTGCTGATCTTTAAAAATCCAATCCTTAAATGCTGCTTTCATGGCATCCTGCTTCTGTGATGCCAGCATGGTTTCTTTCTTATTGAGGACACGGATTTCATCACCATTCTCATTGACACTCTTATCATAGATGCGTACATCTTTCAGGTTCAGGGTATCTTCCAGAATCTTATAGGCATTTGCTCTCTCAGTTCCATACGTTGCATAGGCAAACGCATTTCTCGGACTGTCGGCATTCTTTCCTGTAATCCTCCATTCACCATTGACCTCAGAGTATTTTACCTGTATTTCCTTCTGTGCAAGATACCACGGGGTATGAAGCAGTTCCCGCATAAAGTCCTGATAATCCGATGGTTCAATCCAGGTTGCCCCAATCCTTATTTCTATTTCAGATGCTTCCAGATTTCTTGGCTGAACTGCCTCCAATGCACGGACATTCGGTGTAAATTCCGGACGATTCTCTGCAAAGGTTCTCGCAGTATTTAATTTATCCCTGACATTTCCGGACAGATATTCATCTCCGCTCTCCCACTGGTCTGTCAGTGGATTCTTAAAGATAACTCCAACCAGTTCCTCCGTGATTTTTTCTTCTGTCTTTCCAGTCAGCTGTGCCATATAGTTCAGATCCACCTTTGCTCTTTCATTCAAAGATAATGCTAACGCTTCTGTCGCTGTCTCAACGCTTGTCACAGCGACCGCCTTTTTAATGGTTCGCTTAGTAAACATGTCTGCTTTTCGTTTCAGCGTTCCATCTTCGTTCAAGTCTTCCAGTGAACACAGCAGACAATAAGAAGAGTCATCAGAAAATGCACGTTTGTTGGCATTACTTCCAATGACTCCATACTTTGCCGTGTAGGTATCATATACCTGATTCAGTTTCTCCTGCTGTTTCTGGATTTCTTCGTCTGTGACGGATTCCTCCATCTGCATGGCGATCAACTCCCGGACAGTATCACGGATTGCAACCATGCCTTTTACACGTTCTGCAGTAGCGGCAGGCATCTTCACCTGATTCATCAATGAGTTGACACGGTAATATACCTGATCATCTACCACCGTATAGCTGTAATTTCGGATATTTGGATCTGCCGGAATACTCTCTGGCATCTCATCCAGTTCTGTTTCCACATCTACTGCCGGTACCATGCTTCCATGAATGTTCTTGACCGCTTCTGCAAGCTGGAGTTCAAGGTCAGCACCTTCTATCGGCATACAAGTTGTTTCCGTACCATATGGACCCGATACTTCTTTCATCTCACCCAGAATCATTTCAGGATGGTCTGCAAAATACTGGTTGACTGTAATTCCATTGGTATCACTTCCAAGATTCACCCACTCCGGCATCTCTTTTGTCATGCTGTCACGCTTCTGGAAAAACAAAATATCAGCACTGACTTCTGTTCCTGCATTTGCCTTAAAAGCTGTGTTGGGCAGTCGGATTGCTCCCAACAGATCTGCCCTCTCTGCCAGATATTTCCGTACTTCCGGTGACGCCTTATCCATGGTTCCCTTTGTTGTGATCAACGCAGCCACACCACCTGGCCGTAACTGATCTATCGTTTTGGCAAGAAAGTAATCATGAATCATGAAATTGAAGCGATCATACTGACGGTCATTGACCTTATATGCACCGAATGGCACATTTCCAATCGCCACATCAAAGAAATCATTAGGATAATCTGTCTTCTCAAAACCTTTGATCTGAATATTGGCATCAGGATAGAGCAGCTTTGCAATTCTGCCGCTGATGCTGTCCAATTCCACACCATAAAGTTTGGACTGGTTTAGATTCTCCGGAAGCATTCCAAAAAAGTTCCCGACTCCCATAGATGGCTCCAGGATATTTCCTTTTGTAAATCCCAGATTCTCCAACACCTGATACATACTGTCAATCACAATCGGCTGTGTATAATGAGCATTTAAGGTGGAAGCTCTGGCGGCAGCATATTCCTCCGGTGTAAGAACCGTCTTTAATTCCAGATATTCTGTCTCCCATGCAGCTTTTGTTTCATCAAATGCATCTGCAAGACCTCCCCAGCCAACGTACCTGGATAAAATCTCCTGTTCCTCTGGTGTCGCATTACGGTTCTCATCCTCACATTTCTTCAACAGCTGGATTGCCATGATATTGGCACGGAACTTTTCTTTTGCTGTACCCTGTCCAAGCTCATCATCTGTGATGCGGAAGTTCGTTGCTGGAATCGGTTCTGATATTCCGTTAATCTCTTCCAAAGATTCTTTTTCTTCCGATACCTCAACTTCTCCAGATAATTCTTTTTCTTTTTTATCATAATCTGTCCACACACGATTAGAAATAGCAGTGAAATACGAGGACTCTTCCTCCATTATTTCTTCCCTGATTTCCCGTAATTTATCTAGGGTATCCGCATTTACTGTTTTGTTGTGATAATGATAATAAAGTACTTCTTGTCCAAGTTTTACATCCAGACGTTCCAATTCTTGTGTTGACATTCGATTCCAAATATCATCTTTTTCCGTATGAATCGTGAAACCTTCTCCATCATCATGATATTCTAATGTGTATTGAAGTTGATTCTCTTCTCCCTTAACTTTGCAATCAAAATCATGAATTGTTGTTCTGGTACCAGACATATATTCTGAATCAACTAATTGCAAATCAGTTATATCTTCAGCGGTCAAAGTATCCTGCTTCTGTTGTTCTCCTAACATCTGCTGTGCTTCTTCCAGATCTGCCTGTCTTTGTGCTTCCTGTCGCTCTTCGTACTTTTCCATTTCTTCTGGTGACAAATAATCATCTGTGCGGATTAACTGGCAGACACGTTCTGCAACTTTGTTCCACTTTAATAAAACTTCTACCTCTGGACTGCCAATTTTCCCTTTTGCAAGTTTTAATCCTTTTGCATCATGGGATGCGTCGGAAGCACCTGCTCCTGGTATTCCGGGTGAAGAACCACCTGTTCCATACTCATTTTTCAGGAACTCAGCTGCATCTTTCATATCATGGTGCTCCATGAAATATTCGTAAATCCGGTTACGTCCTCCGGCAGTAATTCCGCCTCTTCTTAACACTGCATCAATTTCATCCTGTGTGATAAAGGACAGTGCCGGTCGCTCTACCTTGAATTGCTGATCCACCCAGAAACGCTCCCTCTGGAGATCTTTATAACGCTGGAAATATTCCGGATTATGCTGGATTTCCCAACGATGATAATCTTCTGGATTCTTTTCCATATCTTCCTGAAGCCATTCAAAACGATAGGCAGTCGCAGCTGCTTCTTCTGGATCTGTCCAAGCTGCTCCCACTACGTCCTGCCAGTCAGAATAAGACAGCTGTTCTTCTCTGTTTCTGCTCGTATCACGAAAATGGAGTGCCAGAAGATCAGTCATTTCTTCCTGCTCCTGCTCGATAGCATTATTGGAGATAAGATTATCAACGTAATTTCCTTCCTCATACATATCCCAGATCCTGTCAGCAGCTTCTTCCCACGTAACGATACGGTCAAAGTTTCTTCTTGCAGAGTCACCTCTCCGGATACGGATACCATCGTTGTCGTACCAGATACTGATTTTCTGATTATCTATGGTAAATCCTTTTCCTCCGGTGCCATATTCATCTTTCAGGAAACTTTGCATTTCTTCATTATCCAGACCTTCGATCAGTCTTGCAGTAATGTGAAACAGTGTATTTTTCTGTCCACTTCCTGTTCGGAGAATATCGTCTACCACTTCATCAGAAATAAGAAAAGCAGCTGGCTGTTCTAATGCAGCTGCCGCTTTCCTTATTTCTCCTAACTGTTCTTCTTCTGTTGGGAACAGGCTTAACTGTAAATAATCTCCTGGATCACCAGTTCCTCTGCCTGTGCTTTGATCTGGTTCATGTGTCTGGTCCACGCCATTGTGTCTGCCATCTTGTCCGGTGCCGGATCTTTCTCCAGAAGTTCGTTTATCAGGTTGTCTACTCTCTGTCTTGCCTGACTGTCGACCTCCATCAGATGACTGTCCAGACGGTTCTGCAGTGTCAGAATGTTGAACCTGGCT